>NZ_JBKJPP010000127.1:0-51780 GCF_046595215.1 Lapillicoccus sp.
ACGTGCGTCCGCTGCGGAGGGCACCTGGGCCACGTCTTCGGCGACGGTCCGGCGCCCACCCGTCAGCGGTTCTGCATCAACGGCGCCGCGCTCGTGCTCGACACCACGACCGACTGAACCCCGAACCCCGGCGTCGGATCACTCGGTCCCGGGATCGGTCAGCACGTCCCGCCACGAGTGCTGCGGGTCGAAGCCGACCATCTCGCGCGCCTTGTCGATGGCGTAGAACGTCTCGTCACGACCCATCTCGCGGCGCACCTCGACCCCGTCGTAGAACTGCTCGATGACATCAGAGGTCGTGGCTGCCACCGACATGTCGGCGTTGGCGACGTTGAAGACCTCGTAGCCGAGCCCGTCGGTCTCGAGGCAGCGCTGCACCATCTGGCCGAGGTCGCGGGTGTCGATGTAGGCGAAGACGTTGCGGCGGCGCTGCGCCGGGTCGTCGAGGAAGGCCGGGAACATCTCGGCGTACTCGTGCGGCTCCATGACGTTATTGATCCGCAGGCCGTAGATGTCGGTGCCGGTGCGGGCCTGGAAGGAGCGCGCCGTCACCTCGCCGGCGACCTTCGACATCGCGTAGGAGTCCTCCGGGACCACCGGGTGCTCCTCGTCGACGGGCACGTAGAGCGGCTTGCGCTCGCCCTGGGCGAAGCAGATCCCGTAGGTCGTCTCCGAGGACGCGAAGACGATCTTGGGGATGCCGAGCCGGGTGGCTGCCTCGAGCACGTGGTAGGTGGACAGGACGTTCGTCGCGTACGTCGTCGTGTCGGTGGTGAGCAAGATCCGCGGCACCGCGGCGAAGTGGACGACCGCCTCGTACGACGGCGCCGCCGGCAGGTCTAGCTCGTCCATCGTGGCCAGGCCCGCCAGCGCGGAGTACGTCTGCCCGGCGTCGGTGAGGTCGACCGTCAGGTCGGCCACCTCCGGGTGCCCGAGCGGGGCGAGGTCGGCATTGGTGACCTGGTGACCCTGGTCGGCGAGGTGGGCGGCGACGTGCTTGCCGGCCTTGCCGCTGCCGCCGGTGAAGAAGATGCGCATGCGAGGAGTCAACAGTGCGGCCAGGGGTCGGCTCTCACCCGACCGGCGGGCGTGCCGGTCGTGGGAGAGTGCGACCCCACCCTGCACACCCCCGACCGAGGAGAGACCTTGATCTACATCACCGTGAAGAAGAAGCTCAAGCCCGGCACCGCGGACGCCTACCTCGCCGCGAGCCAGGCCTACACCGACGCGACCCGCGCCGAGCCCGGCAACAAGTTCTACGAGCACTACCGCAGCGTCGACGACCCCGACACGATCCTGACCATCGAGGCCTTCGACGACAAGGCGGCCGGCGAGGCCCACGTCAACACCGACCACTTCCAGAACGGGGTCGACGGCGACGCCAAGCAGTACGTCGCCGAGCGTCCCGACATCATGTACATCGACGTCGACCGCGACGGCTGGGACAAGATGTCGGAGTTCTGAGCCGACCGGGGGCGGCCGGTCAGAGGAGTCCGAGCGCGACGGCGTGCCGGCGCACCCCGTCGGTGTCGGCCACGAGGACGAAGGGCACGTCCTCGTCCCACGTGTCCGAGACCTCCTCCACCCGGCCGTCGCCCGGGTCGCGCCGCACCTCGCGGATGTAGATCGCGCGGATCCGTCCCGGGTTCGCCCGGGCGATGGCGGCGTAGATCTCCGGGTCCTTCTCCCCCGAGTCGCCGATCAGCACGAAGCGCAGCCGGGGATGGAGGTCGAGGACCTCCTGGATGCGGCCCGGTTTCTGCTCGCGGCCGGCCGAGGTGCCGAGCAGGTCGCGGAGCAGGACCGGGCCCATCGGGAACCCGCGGTGCCGGATGAACGCCACCAGGAAGCTGTGCAGGTTCCAGGGGCTGGAGGAGACGTAGAAGACGGGGTTGATGCCGGCGGCGAGGTCGCCGTACAGCTGCGAGGCGCCCGGGAAGGGCGTCCGGGTGAGCGCGGAGCCGGTGATCGTCTGCCGGATCATCCGCCCGACGCGCTGGACACCGGTCTCGAGGATCGTGTCGTCGACGTCCGAGACCACCCCGAACGCCGCGTCGCGACTCGGGACCAGGACCTCGAGCGGCGTGGTCCGCGGGTCGGTGACGCCGCGGTACGCGTCGGCGAGCTCGACGGTCCCGCGGGTCCACGGGGCGGTGAGCTGGTCGGGCTCCGGCCGCAGGGACACCTGGAAGTAGCCGTCGTGGTCGGTGACGGTCTCCACCGTCGTGCCCGCGACGGTGACCCGGAGGGGCACACCGGGCAGGTCGTCGGTCAGGAACTGTCGGACGGTACGGCGCACGGCCGCACCGACGCCCTCGCCCTGCACGGCCTCGGACGGAGTGGGGTTGTCGAGGACCCGTCCACGCGTCACGACGCCCTGGTCGCTGCCGTGGCCGATGTACGGCTCGATCCGCAGGTCGCCGGGCGTCCGGGAGCCGGCCCGCCGCAACCGGGCCCCGTCCCACGCCTGCTCCAGCCGGCGGACCCAGTGACTCGCACCCATGGGGCACACCCTAGGCACCGCGGACGGCCCGGGTGCGGCCACCGAGGCTGGCCGGGACGGTCCCGGGCGTGGCCGACCCACCGTGCAAGGGTGGGCCCGTGCCGACCGGATACACGATCACCCGCCTGTCGACCACCCCGGTCAAGGGACTGCGGATCCACCACCCCGACTCGATCCACCTGACACCCCAGGGAGCCCGTGGCGACCGGCTGTTCTACCTCGTCGACGACGAGGGAGGGGTGCAGAGCTGCACGCGCAACCCTGGTCTGTACGCCCTGAGCGCGGCCTACGACGAGGAGACCCGTCGTCTCGAGGTCAGCCGCGGGGGCGAGGTGCTGCACGGTGGGGTCGTCGAGGCCGCTGACACCGTCGACACCGACATGTGGGGCCTGCGCATGCTGGCCGGTGACGTCGTCGCGGACCCGACCTGGGGGTCCTTGTTCTCCGAGGTGGTGGGTCGAGGGGTCCGGCTGGTCCGGGCCCGCGGGTCCGCGTTCGACGTCCACCCCGTGACGCTGCTCGGAGGTGCCTCGCTGGCACGACTGACGAGACACGCAGGCCTGGCGCAGATCGACCCGCGCCGCTTCCGCATGCTGCTCGAGTTCACCGGCGGCGACCCGCACGTCGAGGACTCCTGGGCCGGCGAGCTCCTCCACGCCGGCGGTGCGGTCCTGCGTGCCGGCGGTCCGGTCCACCGGTGTGCCGCCACGACCCGCGACCCGGACCGCGGGGCGGTCGACCTCCAGACGCTCCGCCTGATCACCGGCTACCGCGGTCGCCAGGAGTCCGCCCTCGGCCTCGGCGCCAACTTCGGGGTCTATGCCGAGGTGGTCGAGCCGGGGACCGTCTCGCTCGGCGACAGACTCAAACTCGGTACCGAGCGCCCGCCCCCCTGAATCGGCTTCGCGTACTCCCCAGATGCACCCGCATCGTCGCTCCTCGACCACCGGGGGCTGATGAACCTGGGGAGGTCTTCTGAGGGGTCTCGACAAGAAGGCCCGTCCGGTGTTGGGTGGCTCACACTGCGGAGCCTCCGGCGTACCGCGTTCTCGGGAGGAAATTTATGCGTCCACGACTCCGCTCACGCCGCCGGCTGGCGGTGCTCGGCGCCACCGTGACGGGCGCCGTCGCCCTCACGCTGGCCTCACCCGTGGTCACCGGTCCGGCCAGCGGTGAGCCGGGCAACGGCCCCGACGACCGGGTGCAGGTCGTCAAGGTGGACGCGCCGACCGTCCTCCAGCGCAACGAGGTGCTCGCCCTCGGGCTCGACCCGACCGAGCACGCGGACCAGAACGGCATCGAGGTCGTGCTCTACAACGAGGCCGACCGCGAGACCCTGCGGGCCGCGGGCTTCACGTGGACGGTCGAGGTGCGCGACCTCGAGGCGCAGTCCGAGCGCCAGCGAGAGGCCGACGCGGCGTACGCCGCCCGCGTCGCCGAGTCGCCGCTGCCCAGCGGCCGGACCGCCTACCGCACCTACGACGAGTACCTCTCCGACATGCGGATGCTGGCCCGGCGCTACCCCGGCCTCACCAAGCCACTGACCCTCGAGCGGCGCACCGTCCTCGGCGAGCCGATCAAGGGCCTGGAGATCACCGCCGGCGCCGACCGGGTCGCCGACGGCAAGCCGGTCTTCCTGCTCCTCGGCGCGCACCACGCGCGCGAGTGGCCAAGCTCGGAGAACACCATCGAGTTCGGTTTCGACATGCTGCAGTCGTACGCCGCCGGCGACCCGCGCGCCGAGAAGCTGCTCGGGCGCTCACGGCTGGTGATCGTGCCGGTGGTCAACGTCGACGGCTTCAAGGTCTCGCGCGGCGCCGAGCCGCTGGGCGACTTCTCCACCTTCGACTACGAGATGAAGCGCAAGAACTGCGCCATCTCCGAGAGCACCCCGGAGGCGTTCCTGGGCGGCACCTGCGACGAGAACCCGGCCGGCCGCCTGCGCGGCACGGACCTGAACCGCAACTACCCCGGCTTCTGGGGCGGTGGCGGCGCAAGCCCGAACTGGTCGAGCGACACCTTCCGGGGCGACGCCCCCGGCAGCGAGCCGGAGAGCGACGCCGTGCGCACGTTCATCTCCGAGCGCGCGGTCACGATGATGATCAGCAACCACACGTACTCGAACCTGATCCTGCGCCCGCCGGCCATCGCGTCCACGGGCAAGTCCCCCGACGAGCTCGCCCTGAAGGAGCTCGCCGATTCGTGGGCCGCCGAGAACGGCTACACCAGCCAGGCCTCCTATCAGCTCTACGACACCTCCGGCTCGACCGAAGACTGGAGCTACTGGATCACCGGCGGCTTCGGCTACACCTTCGAGATCGGCCCCAACAGCTTCCACCCGGCCTACGAGGACGCCGTGGTCGGCGAGTACACCGGCGCGACCGAGGCGGCCGGCAACGGCGGCGGCAACCGGGAGGCGTACCTCCAGGCGATGGAGGCGGCGATGGCGCCGAAGTACCACTCCCGGATCATCGGGCGCGCGCCTGCCGGACGCACGGTCACGGTGAGCAAGACCCACGTCTCGCCCACCTCGCCGGTCTTGCAGCCGGACGGCACGACACGCAGCCAGATCTACTTCGAGGACCACCTGACGACCGACTACCGTTCCGACGGCGGCCGGTTCCGGATGGACGTGAACCCCTCGACGCGACCGCTGGTCGCCGGCCGCTACGGCCGCGAGGCCGAGGCGCCTCCGCAGGAGGCGATCACCCTGACCAACCCGGCGGGCGTGCCCGCAGAGGGCGAGTCGGAGGAGACCACGTTCGAGGTGCAGGGGCTGCCGGAGGCCGACAATGGCTTCGCCAGGCTCAGCATCGAGTGGCCCGACGGCGCCGACTGGGACTTCTACGTCACCGGCCCCGACGGCGAGACGGTCGGCTCCGGCGCGACCCTGGACAACCCCGAGGTCATCACCATCCCCGACCCGGTCGCCGGAACGTACACCGTGACGGCCGAGAACTACGAGGGCGGCGCCGCGGAGTGGGCCGGCGAGGTCTCCTTCTCCAGCCCTGAGCCGCCGCAGACGAGCGGGATCAAGGAGGCCTGGCAGCTGACCTGCACCGACCGTGACGGCAAGGTGTACGCCAGCCGCCGGGTCGTGGTCGACCGCGGGGACGTGGTCGACGTCGGGCGGGCCTGCGCGCCGCGCAAGCGACGCTGACACCCGACACCGCTCCGCACCGACCGCAGCGGATCGCCGCCAGCAGATGGCAGCGGTCCGCTGCTGTGGTGTCGCGGGCGGCCACCGCTATCGCTTGCGGACCACCAGGCGACCGGCGTCGGCGGCCACCACGTCCATCTCGCGGGGCACCCCCTGCGACGCCCCCTCGCTCAGCGTGATCGTGTCGCCGGTGAGCTCCCAGCGGCCGGTGGCCTGCTCGGGGACGTCGGTCGCGCCCAGACCGGCCTCCGCGAAGGAGCCGTCCGGGCGCAGGTCGAACGCCCTCCGACCACGGGACGGGGGCAGGTGCGTGCCAGCAGGACGGAAGACCATCTCGTCCTCGGTGTCCTCCTCGTGGGCGTGCACCCACCGCCCGCTGACCTCCTCGCTCCTCACGCGATCACGAGGCCCCGACGAAGGACCTGCGCGGACCCGCCAGGCAGGCGTTCATCCGGGTGACCTGGCCCGCGGTGAACATGCACATCGCGGCGTCGTCGACGTAGTCCATGTAGTTCATGAACATGTCGCCGTGCGGGCCGTTGCTGCAGGTGATCACCGGGAAGGTCGGCCGACCCGTGTTGGGTCCCTCGCAGTTCGGGGTGTCCGGGACGCGGTCACCGCCGCTGCAGTCCAGGGTGTCGCCCCAGATGTGGCGCAGGTTGAGCCAGTGCCCGATCTCGTGGGTGAGCGTCCGGCCGCCGTCGAACGGCGCGGCCGCGGTCCCCTCGGTGCCGATCGCGGTGTTGAGCACGACGACGCCGTCGGTCGCCTTCGGGCCGCCGGGGAACTGGGCGTACCCGAGCAACCCGTCGCGCAGCGTGCACACCCAGATGTTGAGGTAGGCGTCGGTGGGCCAGGCGGGTGAGCCGCCCCTACCGGCACGCTTGACGTCGTCACCGGGGCCGAAGGACCGGCGCTCGGTCCGGACCCGGACGATCCCGTCGGTCCGCGTGCCCACCGGGTCCTTGGTCGCGAGCCGGAACTCGATCCTGGCGTCGTCGACCAGGCCCCTCCACGGGGCCGGCACCGTCGACGTGTCCGGGTTGGTGGCCCGGAAGTCCTGGTTGAGCACGTCGATCTGACTCTTGATCTGGGCCGCGCTGACGTCCTCCTGCTCCGTGTGGTGCACCACGTGCACCACGACGGGGACCGTGATCAGGCGGCGGGCGACCCGCTCGGCCTCGCCCGAGGTCACCGCACGGGCGGTGAACAGCTCGGCGCGCTGCTGGTTGCCGCGGAACGACGGCTGCTCCTCCAGGAGCCGCTCGAACTCCGCCATCGCACCGCACTGACGACGTCTGGGGGCCATCACCCCTCCCCTCACCTGGATGGCTGACCGCCTCGCTCCCGGCGGCGCGCGGCGCCCTTCGGACGCTCCTCGCGACGCCGTGACCTGTCAAGGAGGAGCGGCACGGGACCCTCAGCGGTGCTGCGCATGGTGCGCGGCGAGGACGTCGGCGTCGGCGCGCTGGGTGGGGTCGAGCTCACGCGCGAGGTCCTCGCTCCTCGACCCCCGGGCCGTCGTTGGTCGAGGTGGGAGGGCCGCTGGGCCCGACCCACGAGACCTCACCGGGTCTCGAGACGCTCGCTGCGCTCGCTCCTCGACCTCCGGGGCTGCGCTCGCTCCCCGACCTCCGGGCCTGCGCTGGTCAGACCACCTGCAGCGACCGTTTCGACAGCCCGATCTCGAAGCCGTCGATCGCCGTGGTCGGCGCGGCGGTGGGGTCGTCGGCCGCGCCGAGGGTCACGAAGAGCGGGGTGAAGTGCTCGACGGTCGGGTGGGCGTACGGCATGCCCGGCGCCCGGTCGCGGAAGGCCGCGAGCTCGTCGACGTCGCCGGCGCGCAGCGCGTCGGCCGCCCACAGGTCGAAGTCCGAGGACCAGCCGGGCACCTGGTCGGGACGCGACCAGTCGAGGTGGGGCAGTCCGTGGGTCATGTAGCCCGACCCGACCACGAGGACACCCCGCGCACGCAGGTCGCGCAGCCGGCGGCCGAGCTGCATGAGCCGGCCCGGGTCGTGCGTGGGCATGCTCATCTGGACCACGGGCACGTCGGCCTCGGGGTACATGATCTTCAGCGGCACCCACGCGCCGTGGTCCAGGCCGCGGGAGCGGTGCTGATGCAGCTCCTCGCCCACCGGCATCATCGCGGCCACCTTGCGGTGCAGCGCGGTGGCGTCGGGGGTGTCGTACCGCATCTCGCGGTACATCGGCGCGAAGCCACCGAAGTCGTAGACCAGGTCGCTCGGGGTCGGGGCGGACAACGACGTCGGCGCGCTCTCCCAGTGTGCCGAGACGACCACGATCCCCCGCGGGCGCGGCAGCCGCTGCGCCCACGCGTGCAGCTCGCCCATCCAGCTCGTCATCTCGAACAGCATCGGCGCGCCGTGGCTCAGGTAGAGCGCCGGCAGCGGCCCGTCCGCCGGCGTCCACGCCCGGTGCGGGCGGGCGCCGGCGAGCGTGGCGGCGGTGCGCAGGTGTGCCGCGAACGGATGACCGGGGTCGATCCGCGCGTCGGCCCGGGCCGTCGTCGAGTGCGGGGCGTCGAGCACGGGTCAGACGTTCTTGATGGCGGAGATGTCGAACTCGAGCTTGATCTTCTCCGAGACGAGCACGCCACCGGTCTCGAGCGCGGCGTTCCAGGTCAGGCCCCAGTCCTTGCGGTTGATGGTGGTGCTGCCCTCGAAGCCGGCGCGCTGGTTGCCGAACGGGTCGGTGGCGGTGCCGGTGAACTCGAAGTCGATGGTGACGGGCCGCGAGGTGCCCTTGATGACGAGGTCACCGGTGATCGCCCAGTCGTCACCCTCGCGCTCGACCTTGGTCGAGGTGAAGGTCAGGGTGGGGTGGGTCTCGACGTCGAAGAAGTCGCCCGAGACGAGGTGGCCGTTGCGGTCGGCGGAGCCGGTGTCGACCGAGGCGACCGAGATGCTCAGCGCGACCGTGGAGGCGGCCGGGTCGGCGGCGTCGACGTGCGCGGTGCCGGTGAACTCGGGGAAGGCGCCGCGGACGGTGGTGACCATCGCGTGGCGGGCGGAGAAGCCGAGGCGGGTGTGGCTCGGGTCGATCGTGTAGTCGCCGGTCAGGTCGACCGAGACCGGGGCGTCGGCGACGGCGGTCGCGACGCCGGCGGCCTGGGCCGGGTTCGACGGCGCGGTGGTCGCGGCGTGCGAGGCGGACGTGTTCTTGCGGCTGAAGATGCCCATGGGGAGCTCCTGGTGTCAGAGGTAATGGTTCAAGATTGATGTAACCGTAGCGGTTGAAAGTTCAAGATGCAAGTAATGCACTACGCTCGTCCTGTGAGTGACGACACGGCGGGGGGCGCACCGGGAGTCCCGGAGCCCCGGTGGCTCTCGGCCGACGAGCGGCAGACCTGGCTCGCGACGTCCCGGGCACTGCTGATCCTGCCGGCGGCCCTGGACGCCCAGCTGCAGCGCGACGCGAGCCTGACCTACTTCGAGTACATCGTGCTCGCCATGCTCTCCGAACGGCCCGAGCGCGCGCTGCCCATGTCGCAGCTGTCGTCGGTCGTGGCCGGGTCGCTGTCGCGGCTGTCCAACGTGATCAAGCGGCTCGAGGCCCGGGGCTACGTGCGCCGCGACGGCCACCCCGCCGACCGCCGGGTCAAGGTCGTCCACCTCGAGGACGCCGGGTGGGAGGCGCTGGTCGCCGCCGCCCCGGCCCACGTCGAGCACGTGCGCGACCTCGTCATCGACGCACTGCGACCCCGCGAGCTCACCCAGCTGCGCAATGCGCTGCTGAAGGTCCTCGACAGGGTCGACCCCGAGGGTCGATCCGTGGTCACCGACCCGGGCTGACCGACCCGCCAGGCTCCGCCGACGCGACCGACCGGGCGCCGACCGTCCGACCTGCGGGGCAGGGAACCGAAGAACGTGCACAAGCCGCTCGCGACCCCCGTCGCGAGCGTGTCTGCACGGTCGCCGAGGGCCCGTCCAGCCTTGTGTACGTCCGTCCGTCAGCCGACGACCAACCCGCCGCCGTCCTCGGCCAGGTCGACCCGCACGGTCGAGCCGTCCCCGACCTGACCGCCGATCAGCAGCCGCGCCAGCGGGTCGCCGATGGTGGTCTGGATCAGCCGGCGCAGCGGGCGCGCGCCGTACGCCGGGTCGTACCCGGTCCCGGCCAGCCAGGTGCGCGCCGCGGGGGTGACGTCGACGGTGATCCGCCGCACCGCCAGCCGGCTCTCCAGCAGCGCCAGCTGCAGGTCGACCACGTGGGTCAGCTCGTCGCGGCTGAGGGCCTCGAAGAGCACCACCTCGTCGAGCCGGTTGAGGAACTCGGGCTTGAAGGCGGCACGCACGGTCGCCATCACCGCGTCGCGCTTCTTCTCCGGGTCGAGGGTCGGGTCGACGAGGTAGGTCGAGCCCAGGTTGGAGGTCAGGACCAGCAGCGTGGTGCGGAAGTCGACCGTGCGGCCCTGACCGTCGGTCAGCCGTCCGTCGTCGAGCACCTGCAGCAGCACGTCGAAGACCTCCGGGTGCGCCTTCTCGACCTCGTCGAGCAGCACCACGCTGTAGGGCCGGCGGCGCACCGCCTCGGTGAGCTGGCCGCCCTCGTCGTGACCGACGTAGCCGGGAGGCGCCCCGACCAGCCGCGAGACCGAGTGCTTCTCGCCGTACTCGCTCATGTCGATGCGCACGATCGCGCGCTCGTCGTCGAAGAGGAAGTCGGCCAACGACTTGGCCAGCTCGGTCTTGCCGGTCCCGGTGGGGCCGAGGAAGAGGAACGAGCCGGTCGGCCGGTCCGGATCGGCGATCCCGGCCCGCGAGCGGCGTACGGCGTCGCTCACCGCGGCGACGGCCTCGCGCTGGCCGATCAGCCGCCGCCCGATCATCTCCTCCATCTGCAGCAACTTGGAGGTCTCGCCCTGCAGCAGCCGGCCGGTGGGGATTCCGGTCCACGCCTCGACGACGTCGGCGATCTGCTCGGGCCCGACCTCCTCGCCGACCATCGGCTCGACGATGTTCTTCTCCGCGACGGCTGCGGCCTCGATCTGGCGCTCCAGCTCGGGCATCCGCCCGTAGCGGATCTCGCTGGCGCGCTCGAGGTCGCCGTCGCGCTCCAGGCGCTCCATCTCGGTGCGCAGCTGGTCGAGCTGGCGTCGCAGCTCCCCCTCGCCCTCCAGGGAGCTCTTCTCCTGCTCCCAGCGGGCCTCGAGCGCGCGCAGCTCCTCCTCGGCGTCGGCGAGCTCGCCACGCAGGGCCGACAACCGCTCGACCGAGGCGTCGTCGGACTCCTTGGCCAGCGCGAACTCCTCCATCTTCATCCGGTCCACCCGACGGCGGAGCTCGTCGATCTCCTCCGGGGACGACTCGATCTCCATCCGCAGCCGGGAGGCCGACTCGTCGATCAGGTCGATCGCCTTGTCGGGCAGCCGGCGCCCGGTGATGTAGCGGTCGGACAGCGTCGCCGCCGCCACCAGGGCGGCGTCGGTGATCCGCACGCCGTGGTGGGCCTCGTACTTCTCCTGGATGCCGCGCAGGATCTGGATGGTGTCCTCGACGCTCGGCTCGCCGACCAGGACCTGCTGGAAGCGCCGCTCCAGCGCGGGATCCTTCTCGATCCGCTCGCGGTACTCGTCGAGCGTGGTCGCGCCGATCATGTGCAGCTCGCCACGCGCCAGCATCGGCTTGAGCATGTTGCCGGCATCCATCGCGGAGTCACCGCCGGCGCCCGTGCCGACGACCGTGTGCAGCTCGTCGATGAAGGTGATCACCTGCCCGCCGGCGTCCTTGATCTCCTCCAGGACCGATTTGAGCCGCTCCTCGAACTCACCGCGGTACTTCGCACCGGCCACCATCGCGGCCAGGTCCAGCGACAGCACTCGGCGGCCCTTGAGGGAGTCGGGCACGTCGCCGGCCACGACGCGCTGGGCGAGGCCCTCGACGACCGCGGTCTTGCCGACTCCGGGCTCGCCGATCAGGACGGGGTTGTTCTTGGTACGCCGGGACAGCACCTGGATGACGCGGCGGATCTCGGCGTCGCGCCCGATCACGGGGTCGAGGTCGCCGGACCCGGCCAGCGCGGTGAGGTCGACGCTGTACCTGTCCAGCGCCTCGTAGGTCGACTCGGCGTCCTGGCTGGTCACCCGACGACTGCCCCGGACGGCGGCCAGGCCCTCCCGCAGGCCCTGCTCGCTCAGCCCGGCGTCGGTCAGCAGCCGCTGCGCACCGGACTCCGTGGCGGCGAGCCCGATCAGCAGGTGCTCGGTGGCGACGTAGTCGTCCTTGAGCGACGAGGCCAGGTCGAGCGCCCCGGCGAGCACCCGCGTCAGCGCCGCAGAGGCGGCCGGCTGCTGCACCGTCGAGCCGGAGGCGCGGGGCAGTGCGGCGGCCGAGCGCTCGGCTGCCGCCAGCAGGGCGGCCGGGTCGGCACCCGTACGCCCCACGAGCGTGCGGGCGGTGCCGTCGTCGGGGCGCAGCAGGGCCACGAGGAGGTGGACGGGGTCGGTGGTGCTGTTGCCCGCCGTGGTCGCGGCCAGCTGGGCGGCCTCGACGGCCTCCCTGCTGCGAGTGGTGAACTTCTCCGCGCCGAACTGGGCCATGGCTCCTCCTGGTTCTTACCTGAGTGGAACCCACTCAAGTTTGCTAAGCGTCATCCTAGCCCCTCCGACGAGGGGATTCCGCCCCGCGCTGGGGCCACGAGGGCGCCCCGGCCACCTGGTCCCGGACGCGCCGCCGGCAAACCGCCGCACGCGGGCCCTGCGCTGCGTATCGTCTGCCGGGTCCACCGCGATCGGAGTCGATGAACTTGAACATCTCCGCGGCCGCGCCCGCTCCGCGCGTCGTCGTCATCGACGACACCGACGACCTCCGCCAGCTGCTGTCCCTCGCGCTGACCCGGGGCGGCTTCGAGATCGTCGCCGAGGCCGGTGACGGCCGGGCCGGCATCGAGACCGTGCGCGAGCACCGCCCGGACGTGGTCCTGCTCGACCTGGCGATGCCGGTGATGGACGGCATCGAGGCCCTGCCCGCCATCCGGCGGTTGGTGCCGACCGCGAAGATCATCGTGCTCTCCGGCTTCGGCGCCCAACAGATGTCGGCGCGCGCCGTGGCGGTCGGCGCCGACGGCTACGTCCAGAAGGGGGCGCCGCTGCCCTCGATCCTGGACTACGTCCGTACGGTCTGTGACGCCCCCGCGGGCCGCAGCGGACGCACCCTCGGCGTGGTCCCCGCCGCCGGCGCCGTCTCCTCCGACCGCGTCGAGCCCGCCGCCGAGGTCGACCCCGGTGAGCGCCCTGCCGGCGGCAACGAGGCACTGGCCCTGGCGCCACTGGGGATCATGGAGCTCGCCGACGAGCCGCTCTTCCGGATCCTCACCGTCAACGCCGTGGCGCAGCGGCTGCTCGGCTCGGCCAGGCCGGGCAGCCCGCTGGCCGTCTCCGCGCCCGAGCTGGCCTCGATGGTCTCCTACCACCGGCTCGACGCCGACGCCTCCTTCGAGGTCGAGCTCGAGGGCGGCCGGGCCCTGGCGACGCTGCGGCGGACGGGCCGGTCGGTGCTGGTCTACCTCGACTCCGCCCGCGAGGACGTCGGGGTCCTGCGCCGCGCGATCAGCACCGCCGCCCAGCAGGTACGCGGGCCGGTCGCAGTGCTCAGCGCCATCGCCGAGACCCTGGCCGCCGACGACGGGACGGACCCGACCCGGCGGTCCGCCGACCGCGACAGCTGGGTGGGCGCGGTCGTGCGCCAGACCCGCGCACTGGACTGCATCACCGCCGACCTCCTCACCGCCGCCCAGATCCAGCGCGGCACCCTGCGCGTGGAGGTCGTCGACGTCGACGCCGGCGCCGTCGCCCGCCGGGTCGCGGCCGAGCACGACCGGTCCGTCGACACCGGTTCCGCGACCGGCGCACCCCACGGCGTCGTCGTCACCGTCGAGGACGGACGCACCGTGCGGGCCGACCCGGCACGCCTGGCCCAGGTGCTGCGCACCCTGCTCTCGAACGCCCTCCAGCACGGCGGTGACCCGGTCGAGCTGCGGGTGCGCATGGACGACCAGCACCCCGACCGTGTCGTCCTCGACGTCGTCGACCACGGGCCCGGCGTCGCGGCCGACCTCGTGGAGCGTGTCTTCACCGAGTTCACCCGTGGCAAGGAGGGCGCCTCCGGCGGCACCGGCCTGGGGCTCTACATCGTGCGCTCGCTGGTACGGGCGATGGGCGGCGACGCGACCTGCGGCACCGCGGCCGGGGGCGGGGCCGTCTTCAGCCTGCACCTGCCCACGGCCCCGGCCGCCTAGCAGCGGCCTCCCCGCGCACCGGCGGGACGCTCAGGACGAGCCGGGGTCCCCGGTGTCCGGCGTCGCGTGCTGCGGGAAGGACGCGGCCCGGGCCTCCTCGACCACCAGGCAGGCCCGGCAGAAGTCCTCGCCGAACGGCGTCAGGTGGATGCTGCGGCGCACGACCTTGGCGAAGCGCACCGAGTGCAGGGCGGCCAGGACGTCGGGCTGCGCCTCGACCACCTGGTACTCGAGCGGGTCGCGCAGCGGCTCCCGGGAGAACCAGACCAGGCCGAGCCGGAAGAGGTTGTTGAGGTAGGACGGCACCTGCTGGCCGTGCCGGCACCCGGCCCGGCTGCCGATCATGGTCAGCCCCGGCGCCACCAGCTGGGAGGAGAGCATGCCGACCGGGCCACCGGTGCGCACGTCCACGCTGGGCTGCGGGCCGCCCTCCAGGAGCAGCAGCAGGATGCGCCCCTCGTCGGGGGCCAGCTCGGTGAGGATCCGCTGGTACGCCGGGTGGTCCCCGTCGGTGGCCCACACGTCGCGGGAGCGGCGCAGCAGGTCCTGGCCGAGCTCACGCAGGGTCTGCTGCTCCTGCTCCGACCGGTCCTCGTGGTGGCCGTTGCGGTGCCCGTTGCGGTGGTCACCGACCACCGAGCCATGGACGAGCGGTCGACCGTCGAAGGAGCCGGCCCCGTCGTAGGCGGGTGCCGACCCAGGCTCGCGGCCCTCGTCGGCGAGCCCGCCGAGCGCGGCACCGGCCTCCATGAGGGCACGCCCCACCGGGATGCCGGCGGAGAACCTGCGCGCCAGGTCGCCGACAACACCGACGGTCTCGGTGACGTCGTCGATCAGCGCCGCGGCCTCGTCGGCCGAGGTGGCCGCACGCGCCACGCGGCGGCTGCTGCGCAGACCCGTACGCACGCCCCAGCCGGTGGTGTGCCAGGCGGCCGACGCAGCCACGCGGGCGAGGCCGGGCACCGACCCGGCGGCGCGCTCGAGCCGTTCGCGGGACTCACGGGGGACCAGGTTGCTCACGGTGCCCCTAGCCTCCCACCCCGAAGAAGGCCAGGTGCAAGAACCCACCCCCGAGGCCCATGATCGCGCCGTGGGCGTAGAGCATCCACTCGTCCTCGCGGATGGCCGAGCGCATCATCTCGACGAAGTCACGCGGGGGCAGCTCCTTGGTGCGCCGCGCCACGAGCTCCCGGATCCGCTCGCCCTGCTGGAGGTTGAACTCCCGGTCGCGGAACGGCGTCAGGGTGCGCCCGACCGCCTCCCGGGCGACCGAGTCGCGGATGCTGTCGAACCGCTCTGCCCCCATCGCCACCCGCACCGCACGCCGCGCCGGCCCGGCGGCACGGTCGATGGCCGGGCGCATCGCCGTGGCCAACATCTGACGGGTCCGGTCGCCGCGCGGGCCGTTGAGCAGGAAGTCGCCGATCCGCTCCAGCGTGATCACGTCCTCGGCGATGATCCGGGCGTACACCTCCGCGGCCTGGTCCTGGCGGCGAAGGAAGAGCCCCTGCACGCGGATCCCCAGGATGCGGCGGGGCTCGGTCGGCTCGAAGATCAGCCACATCCCGAGCGCGTTCGTCACCCAGCCGACGACCACCCCGAGGATCGGCAGGAGCCACCACTGGCCCACGAGGCTGTCGACCACCGCGACCGGGATCCCGAGCGCGAAGCCGAAGACGAACCCGAAACGGACCATCAGGTCGAGCTCCCGCTGCCCGAAGTCGCGGAAGATCCGCACCACCAGCGCGGGGTTCTCGCGGAAGTGGTCGATGACCATGATCTTGGGGTCGAGCAGCTGGTTGATGTGCTCGCCGATCTCGTCGGTGACCCGGTTCACCACCGCCGGGACCTGGTCCTGCACCCGCTCGACGACCGCGTCGCGCACCGGCCCGGGCAGGTCGCGCCACAGCCGCGGGTGCTCGCGGCGCATCACCTCGTCGACCAGTGCGGGGATCTCGGGGCGGAAGCTGGCCACGATGTGCTCGGCGATCCGCTCCGGCTCGAGCTGCTGGTAGAAGTCCGAGGGCGTGCCGAGCTTGGCGATCGCCTTGTCGACCGCGATGCTGCCCATCTTGGCCGCGCGTGCCGGGACGATGCCCTGCCAGCCGATGCCGCCCTGCAGGACGCCGGGGACCTCCTGGATCTTGCGCGGCAGCACCAACGCCAGCTCGCGCATGCCCGGCACCCGTACGCCGTGGAAACGCACCGGGCTGAACAGCATCCAGAGCCCCGACCAGTTGATCAGGAGACCCACCACGCCGGTGAACAGCGGGATGGTCAGGAAGTGGACCCAGTGGATGTGGGTCCACCAGGTGACGACGGCGTCGGTAGCCCCGTCCACGCCCACCCAGTCCACGCCCGCACCTCCGGCCACGAGCACGACGCCGCGACCCGTCCGGGCAGGCTAGTGCGTCCGCCCCCGGAGGGGAGAAGGTCCCCAGGACGGGGCCCCGACCTGCCCTGGGCCGGTGCACGTCACCACCGGGCCGACGACCCGGGCGGGACGTCGATCGCGGTCAGGCGTGCGCCGGGGCTGCGCTCGAGGAGGGCGGTGGCCCCGGCTCCGCACCCGACGCGGTGGCCTGGTCGTGCAGGCGCTCGTGCACCTCAGGCCGGTAGCCGTGGACGTGCCCGTCGGACGTCGTCGTGTCCTGATCATCTCCGACCCGGGCTCGGGGCACCTCCGGTCGGGCTCGTCGCGGTCGGTGGTCGGTGCTGCGGCCCGACAGGACCGGTGCTACCGCCCGCGGCGCCAGACGACGACGGAGGCGTCCATGCCACGCGGGCGCAGCACGGGCAGCTTGTTGGGCAGGCCCGGGGTGTCGGGTCGGGGGCGGCCGAGACCGGCCTGGGAGGCCTGGTGCAGCGCGGCGCGGGTGGCCTCGAGCTCGGCGGCCAGGTCGTCGGCCTGCCGGCGCAGGGCCGCGTTGTCCCGCTCGAGGGCGAGGATCCGGCGTACGCCCTCCAGGCCGGTGCCGGCCGAGGTCAGCTCGGCGATCTCACGCAGCTGCTCGATGTCGCGGGAGGAGTAGCGGCGCCCGCCACCGCCCGTACGGCCGGGGGTGACCAGGCCCAGCCGCTCGTAGGTGCGCAGGGTCTGGGGGTGCAGCCCGGTGAGCTCGGCGGCCACGCTGATGACGTAGACCGCGGCGTCCGGCGGCGGCGGGGGGAACGGCTCGCGCGGCATCACCCCGCCTCCTCGAAGAGCCTGCTGCGCAGGGGCTTGTCGGCCACCGCGTCGCGGTAGGCCACGACGGCCTCGCGGGCGGCCGGGTCGAGCACGGCCGGGACCTGGACGGCCACGGTGGCCAGCAGGTCGCCCTGGGAGCCGTCGGCGCGGGGGGCGCCACGGCCGCGCACCCGGAACGTGCGTCCGTTGGGGGTGCCGGCCGGGAGCCGCAGGGTGACCGGGGTGCCGCCCAGGGTGGGGACCTTGATCTCGGCGCCGAGGGCGACCTCGTCGAAGGACACCGGGACGTCGAGGGTCAGGTTGTCACCCGCGCGCCCGAAGAGGCGGTGCGGGCCGACCTTGACGGTAACGAAGAGGTCACCCGCGGGGCCGCCGTTCTCGCCGGCGGTGCCCTTGCCCTTGAGGCGGATGCGCTGGCCGTCCTTGACGCCGGCCGGGATGCGGGCCTGGATCGTGCGGTTGGAGCGGCCGCGTCCCGACCCGTGGCAGGTCGGGCACGGCTCGTCGTAGACGAGCTGGCGCCCCGCGCAGCGCGGGCAGGTCTCGTTCATCGAGAAGGCGCCGCCGGAGGTGCTGACGACGTAACCGGCACCCTCGCACTCGGCGCAGATGTGGGGGCGGGTGCCGGGCTTGCCGCCGGTGCCCGAGCAGCTCGGGCACGGGGCGTCGGAGGCCAGGCGCAGCGAGATGGTGACGCCCTCGAGGGAGTCGACGAAGGAGATGGTCGCGGTGGTCTCGGCGTCCGTGCCCTTGCGGGGGCGCGGGGTCTGACGCTGCTGGCCGCCGGTGCCGCCGAAGAGGTCGCCGAACATGTCGCCGAACCCGCCGCCGCCCATCCGGTCGCGGAGCAGGTCCTCGACGTTGACCCCGCCGGCCTGACCGCGGCGGGCGCCGCCGAACCCACCACCGAACGCGCCGGCGCCCTGGAGACGGCGCATCTCGTCGTACTTGGGCCGCTTGTCGATGTCACCGACGACGTCGTAGGCCTCGGCGACCTTCTTGAAACGGTCGTGCTTGACGCTGTCACCGGGGTTGGAGTCGGGGTGGTTGTCGCGGGCGAGCCTGCGGTAGGCCCTCTTGATGTCCGCCGTGGAGGCCTCCTTGGCCACGCCGAGCTCGGCGTAGAAGTCCTTGCCGGCCCAGTCGGGCCGGAAGCCCTGGTCGTCTGCCATCGCGCACCTCCCGTCCTCGTGTGTGCTGCTGGTCCCGGCGTGGCGCCTGGTGCTGCTGTTCCTGCCGTCAGGCGGGCGGGTCGACGACGAGCACCTGCGCGGCGCGGACCACGCGGCCGCCGATCTTGTAGCCCGACTTGGCCACGACCTTGCAGGTGGTCACCGTGGCCTCGGGGTCCTCGCCCAGGTGGGACAGGGCCTCGTGGACGGTCGGGTCGAAGGCGTCACCGGGCGTGCCGTACTTCAGCAACCCGGAGCCGGCCACGGTCCGCTCGAGCTGCTCGGCGACGGCCTTGAACCCTCCGTCGAGCGGCTCGTGCTCGCGGGCCCGGTCGATGGTGTCGAGCACCTCGATGACGGGGGCGAGCGCGGCGTACGTCGCGTTCTCCTTGAGCAGGTCGCGGTCCCGCTCGACCCGCCGCTTGTAGTTGACGAACTCCGCCTGGAGCCGCTGGAGGTCGGCGAGCCGCTCGGCGGACTCCATCCGGGCCACCGTCAGCTCGTCCTCCATCACCAGGTCGGCCGCGTCCGTCTCCACGTCGCCGCCGACCCCGGCGGGTTCCTCGGCGACCTCGTCCTCCACGGCCGAGGCCCCGTCGCCGACCACGTCGGCGGGCGAGGGGTCCTCGGGCGGCGGAGCCGCGTCCCGGGGGTCCTGGGGGTCCTGGGTCACTTGGACCCGTCCCCGGGGGTGCCGCCGGCGCTGTCGCCGTCGGTCTCCTCGTCGACGATCTCGGCGTCGACGACGTCGTCGTCGGCCCCGCCCGTCGAGGAGTCCGCCCCGCCGGCGGCAGCGTTCTCGGCCTCCGCGGCGGCGTACATGGCCGCGCCCATCTTCTGGCTGGACTCGTTCAGCCTGGTCGTGCCGAGGGTGATCTCCTCGGGGGTGGCCTCGGAGCTCTCGAGCGTGGCCTTCAGCGAGTCGACGTCGGCCTGGACCTCGGTCTTGACGTCCTCGGGCAGCTTGTCGGCGTTGTCACCGAGGAACTTCTCGGTCGTGTAGACCAGCCCGTCGGCCTGGTTGCGGGCCTCGACGGCCGCGCGACGCTGGGCGTCCTCCTCGGCGTACTGCTCGGCCTCGCGGACCATCCGGTCGATGTCGTCCTTGCCCAGCGCGGAGCCGCCGGAGATCGTCATCGACTGCTCCTTGCCGGAGCCCTGGTCCTTCGCCGAGACGTGCACGATGCCGTTGGCGTCGATGTCGAAGGTGACCTCGATCTTCGGGACACCGCGGGGCGCCGGGGCGATGCCGGTCAGCTCGAAGGTGCCGAGACCCTTGTTGCTCTGGGCGATCTCGCGCTCACCCTGGAAGACCTGGATGAGGACCGACGGCTGGTTGTCGTCGGCGGTCGTGAAGATCTCGCTGCGCTTGGTCGGGATGGCGGTGTTGCGCTCGATGAGCTTGGTCATCCGGCCGTGCTGGGTCTCGATGCCGAGGCTGAGCGGCGTGACGTCGATGAGCAGGACGTCCTTGCGCTCACCCTTGAGGACCCCGGACTGCAGGCTGGCGCCCACGGCGACGACCTCGTCGGGGTTGACGCCCTTGTTGGGCTCCTTGCCACCGGTCAGCTCCGTGACGACCTTCGAGACCGCGGGCATCCGGGTCGACCCGCCGACGAGGACTACGTGGTCGATGTCGCCGACCTTGATCCCGGCGTCGGCGATGACCTTCTGAAACGGGCCCTTGACCCGGTCGAGCAGGTCGTGGGTCAGCTGCTCGAACTGGGCGCGCGAGAGGGACTCGTCCAGGTGGATCGGACCGTTCTCCGACATCGACAGGTACTGCAGGTTGAGGTTGGCGTTCTGCGAGGAGGAGAGCTCCTTCTTGGCCTGCTCGGCCGCGTCACGCAGCCGCTGCATGGCGATCTTGTCCTTGGACAGGTCGACCCCGCTGGTGTTCTTCACGGTCGTGAGCAGATGGCTGACGATGCGCTCGTCCCAGTCGTCACCACCGAGCTTGTTGTCACCGCTGGTCGCGCGGACCTGGATGGTCGAGAAGCCGTCCTCGGGGTCCTTGCCCACCTCGAGCAGGGACACGTCGAAAGTGCCACCGCCGAGGTCGAAGACGAGGATCAGCTCGTCCTCCTTGCCCTTGTCGAGGCCGTAGGCGAGCGCGGCCGCGGTGGGCTCGTTGATGATCCGCAGGACGTTGAGGCCCGCGATCTCTCCGGCCTCCTTGGTGGCCTGGCGCTCGTGGTCGTCGAAGTAGGCGGGCACGGTGATGACCGCGTCGGTCACGGCCTCGCCAAGGTAGGACTCCGCGTCGCGCTTGAGCTTCTGGAGGATGCGGGCGCTGATCTCCTGCGGGGTGTAGTCCTTGCCGTCGATCTCGGTGTTCCAGTCGGTGCCCATGTGGCGCTTGACGGAACGGATCGTCCGGTCGACGTTGGTGACGGCCTGACGCTTGGCGATCTCGCCGACGAGGACCTCGCCGCTCTTGGAGAACGCAACGACGGACGGCGTGGTGCGTCCACCCTCCGCGTTCGCGATGATCGTCGGCTCGCCGCCCTCGAGGACGGCGACGGCCGAGTTGGTGGTGCCGAGGTCAATTCCGACCGCACGTGCCATGGTTGTTCTCCTCATGCTCTCTGCTGTGGTGCGCTGATGGTGGTCCCCGGTATGCCGGGTTGCTGGCTAGCACTCGCGCGCTGGGCTCGCTGACCGACAGGGTGAAACTTCGACGCTCAATCTGCTCCGACGAGGCCCTGGTTGTCAAAACCACGCTCGGCAAACCTGCGTACATCAGGCTCAACTCTGTGCGTGGTCGAGGTGTTCCCGGCATACGCCACGACTTTGAAGCCGTAGGAGTCGGAGTCAGATTTCGTGTCCGATTCTCAATTTCGTGTCGCCGGCGTGTCGGTGTCCCAGGTTTGTGTCGGTGACAAGAACGCGTGCGGCGAGGGCTCGACGCGCAGGCCAATGGGGTCCCGTATGACGTATCCGTGCGGGAATCTTCGCCGAGCGGGTGTCACGGGACACCACGACCGCAGCCACCTCGAGCCCTACCTCGACATCACGCGCGAGTTCAGAGCCCGCCGGGTCCTTGACCTCGGCTGCGGCACGGGTGTGTTCGCCCTGCTGTTGGCTGAGTGCGGCAGCGACGTCACCGGGGTCGATCCAGCGGCCGGCTCCCTCGACGTGCACGCCAAGCGAGGCTCCTCAAGGGTCCGATGGATCCACGGCGACGCGACCACGCTCCCACGGATGCAGGTCGACCTCGCGGTGATGACCGGCAACGCCGCGCAGGCCATCGTCGACTCGAAGGACTGGGCGGCGACCCTGGACCGGGTCCGGGAGGCGCTGAGGCTGGGAGGTCGCTCCGTCTTCGAGACCCGCGACCCGGCCCGTCGCGCTTGGGAGGAGTGGACGGAAGCGCGGACGCGCACGACGACCACGGTCCCCGGCGTCGGTGCGGTCGAGCACTGGGTCGAAGTCACCGACGTGTCCTGGCCCCTGGTCACCTTCTGCGGGACCTACGTCTTCGGCTCTGACGGGCAGGTGCTGACCTCCGGCTCAACCCTGCGGTTTCACGAGCGCTCCGAAATTGAGGCGGATCTGACCGCCCACGGCTACGAGGTTCAGGACGTGCGCGACGCCCCCGACCGTCCAGGCCGGGAGCTCGTTGTCGTTGCGCGACGAGCGAGGTGACGGTCGGGCCGACTCGCAAGCCGGTCAGGGGCAGTGCTGGCTGCGGCCGTCATCGTGGCATCGTGCTGACGATTCAGGCCGTCGCACGGAGGTCGTCCTCCGAGCCGAGCCGAGCTCGACGCTGGCCATCGCCGCTTCGGCGGAAGGCCCGCCCGGTCGCGTTGGCATGGGCTCTCGTCGTGGCGCTGCCCGCGGCGTTGACCGACCCCGAACCCACCGCCCGATCTCGTCCGCCGCGGCCGGCGAGGCCGCGTCGACCCCGGACCGCGGCGCGATGCTGAACGCCGACCCGTCCGCGTAGTGCACCTCCCGGGTGGTGCTGTTCGTCCGGGTGTGCCCGACGACCGTCGCCGGCATCCTGGCCAGGAGCGCCGCCACCGCCGCGGACGTGTCCGGCAGCCGGGCCGGGTCGAGCCCGGCCAGGGACTGCCCGCTGGCCGACGCGACGCCGGCCGTCGAGGTCGCGCCACCCGGACCGGTGCCCGCCGCACCGCCGCACCCGGCGACGGCCACGACCGTGAGCACGGCGACGAGCACCGCTGTGAGGGTGAGCGAGCGAGACATCGGAAACCCCCGAGGATGTATGCCGTGCGGCGGCGGTCAGTGACGCATGCGGGCAGGCGCCAGCGGCGGCCGGACTCCCGCGGCGTGCATGCTGGGGTCGTGCGAATCCTGTTCACCTTCACTGGCGGCAGCGGACACTTCCTTCCCGCCCTGCCAATCGCCCGGGCGGCGTCTGCGCGCGGCCATCAGGTGATGTTCAGCGGCCAGGAGGCGATGCTCAGCGCCGTCTTGGCCGCAGGGTTCCCCTTCCTCCCGAGTGGAGGCCCTACCCTCGCCGACCCCGCCGCGCGAGGGCGGTTGGTCCCCGTCGAGCGCGCTCACGAGGAGCAGGTCATCCGGGACAACTTCGCTGGACGGACCGCCCGCGGGCGCACCTCGAGGCTGCTGGACGTCGCCGCCCATTGGCGCCCGGAGGTCATCGTCCGCGACGAGGTCGATTTCGGCGCCGCCGTGGCGGCTGAGCGACTCGGGCTCCCGCACGCCTCGATCGTCGTGCTGGCCGCTGGCGGGCTTCTCCGTCCGGACCTGGTCGCGGACTCGCTCGACCTGCTTCGCGCCGAGCACGGGTTGCCAGCAGACCCAGGCCTGGAGATGCTGCACCGCCACCTCACCCTCGTGCCCGTCCCTCCGAGCTATCGCAACCCTGACGACCGGTTGCCGGCCACGGCCCGCCACATCCAGCCTCCGGTGCTCGACCCCCGTTGCGCCGCCGGGCAGGACGACGAGTCGACGACCGGCGTGCTCGCGTGGCTGGCCGAACGACCCAGCCGACCAACGGCATACATCACGCTGGGCACGGTCTTCCACCAGGAGTCCGGCGACCTGTTTCCCCGTGTCGTGGCCGCCGTGGCGGGGCTCGACGCGAACGTCGTCGTCACCGTGGGCCGCGAGATCGACCCGCGCGAGCTCGGTCCCCAGCCGCCGAACGTGCGCGTCACGAACTTCGCCCCCCAGGGCGCACTGCTGCCCCACTGCGACGTCGTCGTCTGCCACGCTGGATCCGGCAGCGTCATCGGCGCCCTTGCTCTGGGAGTCCCCCTCGTGCTGCTGCCCCTCGGCGCAGACCAGCCGCTCAACGCCGACCGGTGCCAGGCGCTCGGCGTCGCCCGCGTGCTCGACCCCTCCACAGCCCGCCACGACGACCTCGGCCGGGCCGTCCTCGACGTCCTGCAGGACTCCCGATTCCGCACCGCCGCCGAGCGGATCCGGGACGAGACCGCTTCCCTGCCCACCGCGGTGCACGCCGTGGCCCTCATCGAAGCCCTCACCTGACCGGCACCGACGCCGACGCCGACGGGTGCCGGCCTAT
Source organism: Lapillicoccus sp. (assembly GCF_046595215.1). NCBI lineage: Bacteria > Bacillati > Actinomycetota > Actinomycetes > Micrococcales > Intrasporangiaceae > Lapillicoccus > Lapillicoccus sp. Next base: position 23,806 of record NZ_JBKJPP010000127.1, read on the forward strand.
CCCGACAACGCCTCGGCGTAGACCCGTCAATCGCGGCGGTGTCCTTCTCGCGCCTGCGGGCGAAGGACGCCGCTGGCCAGCTCGAAGTCCCGAACTCGAAGTACTCGTGCGTCTTGTTCAATGATTCGTTTCCCAAGGCTCGGGCCGTTGGTCCCGGGTTGCCGGCGTTCTCCCGTCCGATGATGAACCCGGCCGCCGATTCGGCGACCTCAGTCAGTCCCCGCGACCCTTGGAGTGCCTTCCTTGTCCCCCACCCCCACAGCCCACCCCGTCTCGTTGTTGTCGCTGGAGTCCGCGGAGATCATCCGCAGCACGGCGGGCGTGGTCGCCGAGCACGCCGAGCTGATCACTGCCCGCTTCTACCCCAGCATGTTCGCCGCACACCCCGAGCTCCTCCGGGTGTTCAACCAGGGCAACCAGGCCACCGGAGAGCAGAGCAAGGCGTTGGCTGCGTCGGTCGTCGCGTATGCCGTGCAGCTGATCGACCCAGCCGCCCCACCTTTCGACCACGTGCTGCGGCGGATCGCCCACAAGCACATTTCGCTCGGGATCCGCCCGGAGCAGTACACCATCGTTGGCCGATACCTGTTGGGCGCGGTGGCCGAGGTGCTCGGGGACGCCGTCACACCCGAGGTGGCCGCCGCCTGGGACGAGGTGTACTGGCTGTTCGCGACCCAGCTGGTGGCCGAGGAGGCCCGGCTCTACCAGCAGGCCGGCGTCGACCCCTCGCACGCCCTGCGCCCGTACCGGGTCGTGCGACGCATCGAGGAGACCCATGACGTCGTCTCGCTGGTGCTCGAACCGGGCGACGGCGACCCGCTGCCGGAGATCACTCCGGGCCAGTACGTCTCGGTCTTCGTCGACCTGCCCGACGGAGACCGGCAGCCGCGCCAGTACACCGTGTCCTCGACGGCCACGGGGACCCGGTTGCAGATCACGGTGAGCCGGGTCCGCGGCGTGGGCGGTGCCCCGGACGGGCGGGTCTCGTCCTACCTGCAGGACAAGGCACAGGTCGGTGACCTCCTCGACGTCAGCGCCCCCGCCGGGGACTTCGTCGTCCAGGACTCGGAAGCGCCGCTCCTGCTGGCCAGCGCGGGAGCGGGGATCACCACCGTGCTCCCGATCGTCGAGCACATCGCCCGCACCCAGCCGACCCGCCAGGTCATCGTCGCCCACGCCGACCGGACCGCCCAGGACCACGCCCTGCGCGACATCGTGTTGCACGTCGGCCGCCAGCTCGACGACTTCACCGCGCACACCTGGTATGAGCACGTCGACCTCTCGGACCGACGGTCGCACGAGGGCTACATGGACCTGTCCGAGGTGCCCCTGCCCGAGGGGCTCCAGGTGTTCACCTGCGGGCCCCTGCCGTTCATGCGCCACGTGCGTTCGACCCTGCGGGCGCGTGGGGTGCCCGCCGCGAACATCCGCTACGAGGTCTTCGGCCCCGACCTGTGGGCGGCGCAGAACGCGGAGCCGTTGCCCGTCGGATGACGCGGGTGAGCGGGCTCAGTTCAGCTTGCGGGTGCCCTCCGGCAGCCCGCCACCGCGGTAGACGTCCTCGGCCAGCGTCGCCAACGCGGTGAGGGCGACGTTCTGGCTCCAGGGCCCGTAGGAGACCCGGGCCACGCCGAGGCGCTGGAGGGTGTCCAGGCCCAACGACCCGGGCACGCCGATGACGTTGACGCTTCGCTGCCCGAGTGCCTCCACCAGACGGGTCACGGTGGGCTCGTCGAGCTTGCCCGGCACGAAGAAGGTGGAGGCACCGGCGCCGAGGTAGGCACGCCCACGCTCGATGGCGTCCGCGAGGACCGCCTCGGGGTCCTTGTCGCCCGCCTTGAGGAAGGCGTCGGTGCGGGCGTTGAGGACGAACGGCACCCCGGCACTCGCACCGGCGGCGACCGCGGCCTCGACGGCCCGGACCGCGTCAGGCAGGGGCTTGAGCTGGTCCTCCAGGTTGGCGCCGACGATGCCCACGTCGATGGCGCGACTCACCGTGTCACCCGCGTCGCCGTACCCCGCCTCGAGGTCCGCCGTGACCGGGATGTCCACGGCGGCGGCGATGCGGCCGACGGCCGTGATCATCAGGTCCCGAGGGATCTGCTCGCCGTCGGGGTATCCGTGTGCTGCGGCGATCGAGTGGCTGGCGGTGGCCAGCGCCCGCGTGCCCGGGGTGTCGGCCACGACCCGCGCCGTGATGACGTCCCAGACGTTGACCAGGAGCAGCAGCTCCGGGGCGGTGTGCAGACGGAGGAGCTCGCGGGCCTTCTCGGCGTTGGTGGTCACGACGAGAACGTACCCCACCGGGAACACGTCGAGGTCGCCGTGACTTGGACCCTTCATGACATCCATCGCCATCATCGGAGCAGGACCAGGACTCGGGGCAGCCGTCGCACGACGCTTCGGCGCGGAGGGCTTCACCGTCGGCCTCATCGCGCGCCACCAGGGACGCGTCGACGCGCTGGCCGCGGAACTGGTCAAGAACGGCGTCCGGGCCGAGGGTTTCGTCGCCGACGTCCGTGACCCCTCGTCCATCGCCGCAGCGCTGGAGCAGGTGAGCGAGACCCTCGGCCCGATCGAGGTCCTGCAGTACAGCCCGCTGCCCCAGAAGGACTTCATGCGCCCGGTGCTGGAGACCACGCCGGCCGACCTCGTCGGACCCGTCGAGTTCTCGATCTACGGACCCGTCGCGGCGGTGCACCAGGTGCTGCCGGGGATGCGTTTCCTTGGCGAGAACCGTGGCACCATCCTGTTCGTCAACGGCGGCTCTGCGGTCAAACCCGGCCGCAACGTCACCGGCACCTCCGTCGCGTTCGCCGGCCAGGCGGCATACGCGCAGCTGCTCAACGAGGTCCTCGGCGAGGAGGGCATCCAGGTGTCGCAGCTGGTCATCGGTGGCCGGATCATCGCCGGGGACACCGAGAAGGACCCCGACGTCCTGGCCGGCCACCTGTGGGACCTGCACACCAGGCGCGACCGCTTCCGCCACCAGGTCAGCGACGACTGACCCGGCGATGCACCCGAACCCCCACCACCTGAAGGAGAACGACATGAGCACCAAGACCTGGTTCATCACCGGCACGTCCCGAGGCTTCGGTCGGGAGTGGGCGATCGCCGCACTGGAGCGCGGTGACTCCGTCGCCGCCACCGCCCGTGCCGCCGCGAGCCTCGACGACCTCGTGGCCGTCCACGGCGACAAGATCCTCCCCCTCTCGCTCGACGTGACCGACCACGACGCCGTCTTCGCCGCCGTCGCCGAGGCCCATGAGCACTTCGGCCGCCTCGACGTGGTCGTGAACAACGCCGGCTACGGCCAGTTCGGCATGGTCGAGGAGCTCAGCGAGGCCGAGTCCCGCGCGCAGATCGAGACGAACCTCTTCGGCGCCCTCTGGGTCACCCAGGCCGCGCTGCCGTTCCTGCGCGCCCAGGGCAGCGGGCACATCATCCAGGTCTCCTCCATCGGCGGCATCTCGGCGTTCCCCACGGTCGGCATCTACCACGCGTCGAAGTGGGCGCTGGAGGGCTTCAGCCAGTCGCTGGCCCAGGAGGTCGCCGGCTTCGGCATCAAGGTCACCCTCATCGAGCCCGGCGGGTACTCCACCGACTGGGGCGGCAGCTCGGCCAAGCACGCCACCGCGATCGCGGCATACGACGGGGTGCGCGAGCAGGCGGCCAACCGGCCCAGCCGGCGCGGCACGCCGGGTGACCCGGTCGCGACGAGGGGACCGATCCTCACCCTGGTGGACTCCGACAACCCCCCGCTGCGGGTCTTCTTCGGGGAGGCGCCGCTGGCCATCGCCACCGCCGACTACGAGTCCCGGCTCGCGACCTGGAACGAGTGGCAGCACGTCTCGGTCGAGGCCCACGGCGGCTCCGCGTCGTAGGCCTATCGTGTGCGGGTGCCCCGAGCCACGTCGTCTGGGCCCATCCCCGGGGGACCGGGACGAGCAACGCCGTTGCCTTGCGGGTGTCGTCGACGCGGAGCTCTGGGTCCTCGACGCGGCATACAGAGCGTGGCTCGACGCCGTGCCGCCCCACGTCGAGCTCGTCGCTCCGGGCGTGGATCGACATGTTCGAGGAACGTCCCCCCGGGGCTAGGGTCGGGCCATGAAACGTCCCGGACTCGTCGCCGTCGGTGTCCTGCTCGTGCTGGTAGGCGTGCTGTGGACATTGCAGGGCCTGGGGTACGTCGCGGGCAGCGTGATGACCGGGGTGACCGTGTGGGCCGTGATCGGCCCGGTGGTTGCCCTGCTCGGGATCCTGCTGGTCCTACGCGGCGTGCGCGGCCGACGGGACACGCCGTCGCCCTGAGCGGGGGCGCGGGGGCGGGCGCCCCCGTCGGACTGACCTGTGCACAACCTCGTGCCCCGGTCTTCGGCACGACGTAGAATAGGACACATTTTCGAGTCCATCGTCGCCCACGGAACGCCGGGGCAGCCGCCCGCCGGGACGTCCGCACCGTCGATGCTCTCGACGGTCGAGCTGGAGACCATGGTCGGGCGCCTTGCTCACCTCGATTCCGACATCGACGACACCCAGCGGATCACGCAGCTCGGGCTGCTGGAGCGGCTCAAGGGTGCGGCGGCTGCGGCGCAGGCTCGGGTGAGCGTGGACTTCGAGGCGTCGCAGCGAAGGGAGCAGGCCGCCGCCGGACTTCCTGCCGATCAGCAGGGACGGGGGGTCGCTGACCAGATCGCCCTGGCCCGTCACGACTCGAAGGTCAAGGGGTCCCGGCATCTCGGGTTGGCGAAGGCGCTCGTCAAGGAGATGCCGCACACCATGGCCGCCCTGACCTCGGGCGCCATCAGCGAGTGGCGGGCCACCATCGTGGTCCGCGAGACGGCAGTCCTCAGCGCAGCGGACCGCCGACAGGTCGACGCCCGGCTCGTGGCCGAGATGCCGCACCTCGGCGACGCGCAGCTGGCCCGGCGGGCTCGCGCCATCGGATATCAGCTCGACGCCGAGTCGGTGCTGCGCCGGGTCCGGGGAGCCATCAGGGACCGCCGGGTCAGGATCCGCCCCGCGCCGGACACGATGGCGCTGGTGACGGGGTTCCTGCCGGTGGCGCAGGGGGTCGCGGTCCACGCCGCCCTCACCGCCGCCGCCGCGAGCGCCAAGGCCCTGGGCGACGAGCGGTCAAAGGGCCAGATCATGGCGCACACGTTCGTGCAGCGCCTCACCGGGCAGACCACCGCAGACGCCGTGCCCTTCGAGGTCCAGCTCGTCATGACCGACCGGACGCTGGAGGGTGACGACACCCCCGCCCAGATCCCCGGGTTCGGTCCGGTGCCAGCGGCGTTCGCGCGCGACCTCGTCACCGGTCGCGCCGGCGGACACAGCGCCGACCCGGACCAGGCGCGCCTCGCAGAGGTCGCCCGGGTCTGGGTGCGTCGACTCTTCACCTCCCCGGCAGACGGCACCCTCGTCGCGATGGACTCCCGACGCCGCAGCTTCGACGGGTTGTTGCGGCGGTTCCTCGTCGCGCGCGACCAGGTCTGCCGCACCCGGTGGTGCGATGCGCCGATCTGCCACACCGACCACGTCCGGGCCAGCGCAGAGGGCGGCGAGACCATGGCCGACAACGGCCAGGGCCTGTGTGCGCGCTGCAACTACGCGAAGGAGCTCCCCGGCTGGCGCTGCGAGGTCGTGACCGGGCAGGGGCGCCACCGGGTGCGCACGACGACGCCGACGGGCCACAGCTATGAGTCGACCGCGCCGCCCGTCCTGGTCCTTGGCGGGTTGGCGCCACCTGGGCGGTATTCATCCGGCGACCACGATCTGCTGGACACGCAAGGAATGCCAGGTATGCCGGGAAGTCCTGGTCTGCCGGGAATCCCAGGTGGGGCCGATGAGGGAGCCCTGGTTACCGCGTTCGAGGCGCTCATTCGCGCAGCCTGATCGTGCCACCCGAGCCTGTCGAGGATCCGGGCCGCACCGTCCACAGGTCACGCACGGACCCGCGCCCTGTCTGCCTCGCGCCCTACGATGGCGTCCAGGCCGAGAGACCCGGATGAGACCCCATCAGACCCGTCGAGAGCTGAGGAGGTGGGAGTGGACTACAGCCGACCGGTGCTCGTTGACACTGTCATCGACCTCGACGACGAGGACCTCGAGCTCATTGCCGGCCCGGCGACGTTGGCCCGAGGCCTGATCTATGCCAAGCGCGGTCACGTGCTCGCCGTCGCGGCGGCCGATGGAGGCTCGCGGATCGACGGCAGCGTCCAGGGCAGCCAGGGTCGCAGCTACCGAACCACCGTCGAGCTGGTCCCCGACACCCAGACGGACGTCTCCTACTGGCGAAGCACCTGCACCTGCCCCATGGAGCACGACTGCAAGCACACGGTGGCCCTGGTCGCTGCCGCACGCTCGCGGCTGACCCCCTACCCGACGAGCGGCTCGGGCCCACGTCGGGTCACCCCGCCCCCCAGCTGGCAGGACGTCCTCAGCGGCCTGACCACCGACCCGCACGGTCCCTCACGGGCGCAGACCACCCCGTTCGGGTTGCTGCTGGAGGTCGTGCCCGCTCGCTCGCAGCCCCGCATCCGCCTCCGCCCGGTCACCCGGGGCCGGACGTCCTGGGTCAAGAACCTCGTCAGCTGGGGAAGCATCGAGCACTCCTACGCGAACCGCACCAACCTCGACCCCGAGCAGCGTCTCGTCCTCGCCGACATCGCCCAGACCTATCAGCGCCGGCACCGCAAGTACTACCTCACCCAGAACGACACGATCCACCTCGACGAGCTCGGCGCGGGCTGGTGGTCCACGCTGCACGAGGTGCACCGGCACGGCATACCGCTGCTGACGGACCCCCAGCAGATCGGCGCGGTGCACCTCGTCGAGGAGCCGGCCCGGTTCGCCCTCGACGTGTGCCGTGACGACCCGGACGGAGACGCCCACCTCGCGCCCGTGGTCAGCTTCCCCGACGAGGCGGATCTGACGGACGACGACGAGGCGACATTCATCGGCGACCCTCCCGCCGGAGCCTTTGTGGAGCATCGGGACGGCGACCTCACCCTGATGCGCTTCGACCCGCCGCTCGACCGGGCGCAGGCCGGCTTCCTGCAGCTGGGGTCGGTGCCCATCCCGGCGGCCGACATCCCCACCTTCCTGGTCAGCCACGTCCCCACCCTGCGCGAGCGCGTCACGCTCATCTCCTCCGACGACAGCGTGACCTTCCTCGAGGTCGAGCCGCCGCGGCTCAGCCTCACCGTGACCCACCAGGCAGGGCACCACCTGCGGCTGCAGTGGTCCTACGCCTACGTCATCGGGGACGACGTCGTGTGCGTCCACCCCGGCTCCCAGGCTGCCGGGCGCGTCCCTCGCGACCATGCCGCCGAGCGCGACCTGCTCATCGGCCCGGAGGTCCTCGACCGCGTCGCCGGCCTGCGGATCTCCGTCGGGGGACGACCGCGCATCGTCCCGGACCAGGTGCTGCACGGCCTCGACATGCTGACCTTCATCGACGAGGTGCTGCCCGCCCTCGAGGACGACGCCGGCGTCGATGTCATGGTCATGGGCGAGGCCCTCGACTACGAGGAGGCTGGCGACGCGCCGCTGATCCGCCTGTCCGTCTCCGAGAGCGCCACCGCGGCGAGCACCCCGGGCGCCACCGACTGGTTCGACCTCGGCGTAGACATCTCGGTCGGTGGTGAGTCGGTGCCGCTCGCCGCACTGCTGACCGCCCTGACCCACGGGGACGACCACGTCATCCTCGACAGCGGCACGTGGTTCCGGACCGACCAGCCAGAGCTTCAGGACCTGCGGCGCCTGCTCGACGAGGCTCGCGCCCTGCAGGACGACCCCGACCAGCCACTGCGGCTGACGCCCTACCAGGTCGACCTCTGGGCCGAGCTCGTCGAGCTGGGCGTCGTCGACGAACAGAGCGAGCGGTGGGCAGCGACCGTCAAGGCCCTCGGCGGCAGCGACAGCCTCCCGGCTCCGGACGCACCGACCGGGCTGCGGGCGACCCTGCGGCCCTACCAGCTCGAGGGCTTCCAGTGGCTGACGTTCCTGCGCCGGGCCGGACTCGGCGGAATCCTTGCCGACGACATGGGACTCGGCAAGACGATCCAGACCCTGGCGATGGTCCTCCAGACCCGCGGCGCCGAGCCAGACGGACCACCGTTCCTCGTCGTCGCCCCCACGAGCGTGCTGTCGACGTGGTCCGGCGAGGCGGCCAAGTTCTGCCCCGACCTGCGGGTCACCACCCTCGGGCAGACCTCCCGCAAGCGCGGGACCGCCGTTACCGACGAGGCCGCAGGCAGCGACCTCGTCCTCACCTCGTATGCCGTGTTCCGCCTCGACCAGGAGGCCTTCCGCAAGCAGTCCTGGTCGGCGCTGGTGCTCGACGAGGCGCAGTTCGCCAAGAACCACCAGTCGCAGGTCCACCAGTGCGCCCGACGGCTGCCGGCTCCGGTCAAGCTCGCCATCACCGGGACGCCGATGGAGAACAACCTCATGGAGCTGTGGTCGCTGCTGTCGATCGTCGCGCCCGGACTCTTCCCCAACCCGTCACGCTTCAACGAGCTCTACCGCCGTCCCATCGAGAGCGGCCTCGCCCCCGAGCGCCTCGAGACGCTGCGCCGCCGGATCCGCCCCGTGATGCTGAGGCGCACCAAGGAGGCCGTCGCCACCGACCTCCCGCCGAAGCAGGAACAGACCATCGCCGTGACCTTGTCGCCCCGGCACCGCCGGATCTACGACACCCACCTGCAGCGCGAGCGCCAGAAGCTGCTCGGCCTGCTCGAGGACGCCGACCGCAACCGGATCGCCATCTTCCGCTCCCTCACCCTGCTGCGCCAGCTCAGCCTCGACCCCGGTCTCGTCGACGCCGCCCACGCCGGCATCGGGTCGGCCAAGGTCGACACTTTCCTCGAGCTGCTCCAGCCGGTCGTCGAGGAGGGCCACAAGGCGCTCGTCTTCAGCCAGTTCACCGGGTTCCTGGCCACGGTGCGCGCCCGGCTCGACAGCGCCGGCATCGCCCACGAGTACCTCGACGGCCGCACCCGCAACCGCCAGGCGGCGATCGAGCGCTTCAAGACCGGCACGGCGCCCGCGTTCCTCATCAGCCTCAAGGCCGGCGGCTTCGGCCTCAACCTGACCGAGGCGGACTACGTCTTCCTCCTCGACCCGTGGTGGAACCCCGCGGCGGAGGCCCAGGCCATCGACCGGACCCACCGGATCGGTCAGGGCAAGCACGTCATGGTCTATCGACTCGTCTCCACCGACACCATCGAGGAGAAGGTCGTCGCCCTCCAGCAGCGCAAGCGCGAGCTCTTCAGCCAGGTCGTCGACGAGGGCGCCCTGACCAGCGGCACGATCACGGCCGATGACATCCGCGGGCTGCTGACCGTTGACAGGTGACCATGAGGTCACCCCGGGCAAGGCTGCGCCACCTCAACCCGGTGCCGATCCGTCTAATCCACGACCGGTGGATCGACAGGGACGCGGAGAACCGCGTCACGGTGCTCGTGAACCTCACGAAGGAGCTGGAGAACGGCACGTGAGCACCGACACCACCCAGCCCGAGTGGACGGCACGCTGTGCCTACACCGGGCTCGTCGACGTCGACCTGCGGCCCGGTCATCGAGTCGGACCCGCCGCAGGCTCGTCCGCACCTTCCGGATGCTCATGGACCCGACGACGGCCGCGGAGAAGGCCACGAGAGCCACCTACGCGATCGCGGGGGTCCCGGACGGTTCCTGGGCGCTCGCCCTCACCCGAGAGGTCGAGGGCGCCGCGCGGCTCGCCGCGATCATCGGCGGCGGCCCCCCTGGGTCCTCAGCGACCTGAAGTCCTTGCGTGAGAGGGCAGCGGCCTGGCCGGCTGAGCGTCGACCCGCGACCCGTCGGCCGCCGTCAGATGTTGCCCATGACCCGGTCGACGGCGATCTTGACGAGCACCCGCTGCGGGTTCACCCGGGGCTGGCGGAAGCGCACGGCATACCGCTGCACCGCGTCCTGCACCTCGTCGGGGTCCGTGACAACGACGCCGCGCCCCTCGAGGGTGAGCCACCGACGGCCCTCCACCTGGCACAGGGCCGTCGGCCCTCCGGCCCCGACGTTGCGCGCCTTGAGGCTCGGACCGTTGGTGATCACCCGCGCTGTCGCGGTCGCCGCGTCGAAGGTGAACGCGATCGCCACGACGTGTGGCGAGCCGTCGGCCCGCAGTGTCGTCAGCGTGGCCAGGTGGCGTTCGGTCAGGAAGTCGATCGCGGCGGCGGGCAGGTCGTCGGGGCGCAGGCGCATGGACCTATTGTCGCTGCTCGACCTTGACCCCGTCTCGGGCCACGGGCTCGGTCGCTGCCGTGACCCCGAGCCCGGCCTCTGCTCCTGCCGCCGCCTCCGCCTCGACGTGGCTCATCCGGCTCGGCCACCACACCCGGCGACCGAGCAGGGTGATGAGGGCCGGGACAAGCACCGTCCGCACGAGGAGCGTGTCGAGCAGGACCCCGAAGCCGACGATGATCCCGATCTGGGTGAGGGTGATGAGGGGCAGGACCCCGAGCACGGTGAACACTGCGGCGAGCAGGACTCCGGCGCTGGTGATGACCCCTCCGGTGACCGCGACCGCGGTGCGGACGCCCGCCCGCGTGCCGATGCGGATGGCCTCCTGACGGGCCCGCGTCGTGAGGAAGATGTTGTAGTCGACGCCCAGCGCGACGAGGAAGAGGAATGCCAGCAGCGGCACGCTCGTGTCGAGGGCGGGGAAGCCGAAGAGGTGCACGAAGGACCAGTGGCCGGCACCGATCGCGGCCGCACAGCTGAGGACGACGGTGAGGATGAGCAGAACGGGTGCGACGAGCGAGCGCAGCAGCAGGATGAGGATCGCAAGGACCACGAGCAGGATGAGCGGGGCGATGACCGCCTGGTCGCGGACCGCCGCGTTCTTGGCGTCAAGGGTGTCGGCCACCGACCCCCCGACCAAGGCATCGGCCCCGTCGATGGCGTGGACCGAGGCGCGCAGCGCGTCGACGGCTGCATAGCTGCCCTGCGTGCCGGGCAGGTCCTTGAGGACGGCACTGATCTGCACGAGCTCTCCGCCGCGGTCACTGACCCGGGCGGAGTCCACCCCCGTCGTCGCCGTGACAGCCACGAGCACGGCCTGCTCGGCGCCCGAGCGAGCAATGACCTGCGCCGGCGCCGAGGCCCCCGCCGGGTAGTGGGCCGCGATGTTCTCCAGCCCGGTGGCCGACTCGGACGCACCCCGGAACTGCTCGGTCTGGGACAGGCCGATCCGCGCCCCGGCGATCCCGGAGGCGAGGACGAGCAGGATGACCACCGCTGCGGCGGACACCAGTGCCGGTCGGCGGGCGACGGCTCCCGCCACCGTGGCCCAGACCCCCTGGTGGCTGGGGTCGTCGGTGCCGACGCGGGGGATGAACGGCCAGAACAGCCTTCGCCCGCACAGGGCCAGCGCCGCCGGCATGACGACGATCACGCTGACGAGGACGACGACCACGCCCACGGCGCTCGTCCAGCCGATGGTACGCAAACTGCCGCTGACGGCGAGCAGCAGCGTGAGGAGTGAGAGCGTCACCGTGACGGCGCTGCCGACGATGGCCCCGCCGGCCGACGACACGGCCTCGCGCAGGGCGACCCGGTGATCCTCTTCGTGGCGCAGGTTCTCGCGGTAGCGGGCGATGAGGAGCAACGCGTAGTTCGTCCCTGCCCCGAAGACGAGCACGCTGGCGATCCCGGCGCTGGAGGCGTTGGTCGGCTGGTCCGTGATCGCCGAGACGACCGTCGTGAGCCTGGCCCCGAGCTGGTCGGCGATGCCGACGACGAAGAGCGGCACGATCCACAGCACCGGGCTGCGGTAGGTCAGCAGGAGCAGCAGAGCCACGATCCCCGCCGTCGTCGCGAGCAGCCTCGTGTCCGCCCCGGCGAACGCAGAGGAGACGTCGGCGACGATGCCTGGGCCGCCGGTGACCTGGGCGGTCAGGCCCTGGGGCAGCCCGGCCTGCGCGATGGTGGAGCGGATCGACGCCACCATCGACGTGAGGTCGGTGTCGACCAGTCGGCGCTCGAGCAGCACGGTGACGAGGACGGCCTTCCCGTCGGCCGCCGGGACCGTCGTGGGCGGGGGACTGCCCGTGACGGTGGCCAGCGACCCGGCGAGAGAGGCAGCCGCGGCCCGGTCCTCGCCGGTGAGGGGGGCATCCGCCCGACTGACGACCACAAGGGCCGGGTTGTAGCGCGACCCGGGCAGCTGCGTCGCGAGCTGGCTCACCCGGACCGACTCGACGTCGGCGGGCAGGTCCGACGCGGAGGGACTCGACATCGGCGCATCCACCGTGATGGAGAACATCACTGCGACGATGGCGACGAACAGCACCGCGGTGGCCCGGGCTCCCCAACGACCCGTGCTGACTCGACCGACGGCCCTCGACAACGCGTCCATGATTGCCTCACTTATCGTGTTACTCGAAATTCGAGATGTACGCTGGTCGGAATACTATGCACAGACCCCGCCGGAGTCCACCCCACCCCCCGCCGCACCCGAAGGAACGTCAGCCATGACCGCGAGCGCCGAGGCACCTCGACGGGCCCGGGTCCTCGCGGTGGTCACGCTCCTGCGCCGGCTCAAGGCCGAGGGGGACCGGCTCGCGACCGCGGTCGCGGCCCACCAGCGTGTCAACCACACCGACCTCGCGGCCCTGATGCACATCATGGAGGCCGACAACGCGGGCCGGGCCATGACGCCCGGGGCCCTGCAGCGCATCCTCGGCCTGTCCTCCGGCGCGACGACGGCGGTGATTGACCGCCTGGAGGGTCTCGACCACGCCCGCCGCGACCGCGACACCGTGGACCGCCGTCGCGTCCACCTGCGCTACGGCGCTGGCGCGCGGGCGCTGGGGGAACGCTATTTCGGGCCCCTCGGCGCAGGCGTGTCCGCCGTGCTGGACGGCTTCACCGACGCGGAGCTCGCGGTCGTCGAGCGCTTCCTGTCCGAGGTCGTCGGGGTCTACGACAGCCACTCGACGAGGATCGACGCGATGCCGCGCGACGCCGGACCGTCGCGCGAGCAGCTCAGTTGAGGCTGGCCGGTCCGCCCGGCAGCAGTCCGACCACGCCGAGGCTCTGCGTCAGGGCCGCCTCACGCTGGACCATCCGCAGTGCCAGGCCGAGCCGGGCACTCGTCTCCCCGCACGCCAGCAGCAGCTGACGGTCACCGGCGCCGAGGCCGGCGGCCGGCGCGGCCCAGTAGGACAGCTCCGTGGGATCCGTCGGGGCCTCGGCCTCCTCGAGGTCCTGGACCTCCCGGTATGCCGTCACCGCGGCACGCAGGCGGGTGGCCAGGGCCGGGAACGTCGCCGGGTCCCCGTCCCGTTCCTCCAACCACGTGACGTCGGCCATGAGGTACGGCGTCCCCGCGGCGGTGTCGATGCTGTCCAGCCGAAACCGGCGTGACCCGGTGGCGTGGACGAAGAAGACGGCCTCAGCGATCTCGGCGATCTGGTCGAGCTCGGCGAAGCACCCGATCCCGTGCAGGTCGTTCGCACGCTCCACGCCCACCTCGAAGCCCCGCCGGATCGCCACGACGCCGAAGCCCGGTTCCTCGCGCGGCTCCGCGAGGAGATCCCGCAGCATGACGACGTAGCGCGGTTCGAAGACCTTCAGCGGCAGCTGACCTCCGGGCAGGAGGGTGGTGCCCAACGGGAAGAGCGGGAGCGAGGCCATGCCCGACGATAAGCCTCCTCGATCGCAGCCGTCATCGCGGGTGACCAACCCGATAGGTCCACCACCTCGACGCGGGAGGTGCGGGCTGGGTGCTCGGGCGCCGTGCCTAGAGTGGCCGGGTGACCCAGGAGAACGCCTACTACGTGCCGCTCGGCGCCGGGGCCTACCAGCCCACCCCCCACGTCGAAGGGGTCTGGAACCCCGGTGAGCAGCACATGGGACCGGTCTCGGGCCTCATCGCCCACGCGATCGACGAGCACGAGCCGAGGGAGGGGATGGTGCTGGCGCGGCTCACCTACGAGATCCTCGGGATGATCCCCACAGAGCGCAGTGAGATCACGGTGCGGACCGTGCGACCGGGACGCACCATCGAGCTCGTGGAGGCGACCCTCGTCGCCGGTGGGCGTCCGGTCGTGCGGGCAACCGCGTGGCGCCTGGCCTCGCAGGACAGCGGTGACGTGGGCGGCGGCCACCCCGACCCCCTTCCGGCGCCGGACTCCCTGGCCGTCTGGGACGGCGCGGCCACGTGGGCCGGTGGCTTCATCTCCTCGCTGGACGGGCGGGTCGGCCCGGGCCACGAGGCAGGACGCGGGCAGGTCTGGCTCCGCACCGACACCACGCTCGTCGAGGGCGTCGACGTGAGCCCGACCGCCGCCTTCCTCAGCGTCGTCGACACCGCAAACGGGATTGCCGTGCGGCAGGACCCCCGCGAGTGGATGTTCCCCAACGTCGACCTGTCCGTGCACCTGTGGCGCGAGCCGGTCCCTGGCTGGGTGGGGCTCGACACCACGGTGGTCTTCGGGACCGGCGGCGTGGGCCTGACCTCGTCCACCCTCCACGACGTCGAGGGCGCCCTCGGTCGTTGCGAGCAGATCCTCACCGTGCGGCGTCTGCCGCCGCCCACGGGGTGAACGGGCGCCACGGTGTGGCGCGGTGTCAGGACAGGTGGTGGACCTCCTGGAGTCCGTAGACGGGAGTCGGGATGCCCTCGAAGCGCGCCTTGAGCTGCAGCGCGAGGTAGAGCGAGTAGTGGCGCGACTGGTGCAGGTTGCCGCCGTGGAACCACAACGACTCCTGCTGGGTCGGCTTCCACATGTTGCGCTGCTCGCCCTCCCAGGGCCCGGGGTCCTTGGTCGTCGCTGAGCCGAGGCCCCAGACCTTGCCCACCCGGTCGGCGACCTCCTGCGAGATCAGGTCGGCGGCCCAGCCGTTCATCGACCCGTAGCCCGTCGCGTAGACCACCAGGTCGGCGGGCAGCGTGGTGCCGTCCTGGAGCACCACCGAGTCCGCGGTCAGCTCCTTGACCTGGCCGCCGACGAGCCTGACGTCGCCGTTGGCCACGAGCTCAGCCGCACCGACGTCGATGTAGTAGCCGGAACCACGCCGCAGGTACTTCATGAACAGCCCGGACCCGTCGTCGCCCCAGTCGTGATCGAACCCGGCGGCCTCGAGACGGTCGTAGAAGTCCTTGTCGCGCTCGCGCATCTGGTCGTAGAGCGGGATCTGGAACTCGTGCATGATGCGGTAGGGCAGCGACGCGAACACCATGTCGGCCTTCTCCGTCGTCATCCCGCTGGCAACGGCCTCCTCGGAGTAGAGCGCCCCGAGACCGATGTCCATGAGCGAGTCCGACTTGACGATGTGGCTCGACGAGCGCTGCACCATCGTGACGTCGGCGCCCTTCTCCCACAGGGCACCACAGATGTCGAACGCCGAGTTGTTCGACCCGACGACGACGACCTTCTTCCCGGCGTAGGCGTCGGGGCCGGGGTGGGCAGAGGAGTGGTGCTGTTCGCCGCGGAAGCGGTCCATGCCCGGGAAGGCCGGGACGTTGGGCTTGCCCGCCATCCCCGTCGCGAGGATGAGCTGCTTCGGCCGCAGGACCAGCGGCTGGCCGTCGCGCTCGACCTCGACCGTCCACTCGCGGGTGCCCTCGTCCCAGCGGGCGCTTGTGGCCTCCGTGTTGGTCCAGTAGTTGAGCTCCATGATCTTGGTGTATGACTCGAGCCAGTCGGCGATCTTGTCCTTGGGCGCGAACACCGGCCAGTTCTCGGGGAACTTCAGATAGGGCAGGTGGTCGTACCAGACCGGGTCGTGCAGGCAGAGGGACGTGTAGCGGCTGCGCCACTGGTCGCCCGGACGGCCCCGCTTGTCGATGATGATGGTGGGGACGCCGAGCTGGCGCAGCCGGGCGCCGAGGGCGATCCCGCCCTGGCCGCCACCGACGACGAGGGCGTAGGGCTGCGCGGCATACCCGAGCTCGGCCGCCTCGCGCACCCGCTTCTCACTCCAGGTCTCCCGCTCGCGGTTGGCGCCGTGCTCGGCCCCTCGAGGGCGCCCCTTCCCCCTGGGCTCCTCGTGGCCCTTGAGCTCGTAGAGCGTCGTGAGCAGGGTCCACGCCCCCTCCTCCTTGAGGCGCAGCTGGCCCCGGCCGCGCCCGACCGCCGTGTCGAACTCGATCCACGCCTCCGTCACGCCCCCGCCCTCGCTCGGCTCCTCACTGGTGCGGAACCCGGACGGGTCGATCTCGTCGAGCGTGGCCCGCAGCATGGCCGCGACCGCGTCCCGACCCTCGAGCGTCTTGAGGTTCCAGGTGAACGACACGAGGTCGCGCCAGTAGCAGTCGGTGGCGAACATCGCAGCGGCACGCTCGACGTCCCGGGCGGCCAGGGCCCCCTCGAAGTCCGCCAGCCACGTGTCGACCCGGGCCTGGGGGCCTGCGGTCTTTTCCCTCTGCTCGATGGTCTGGGTCATGGTGGAGCTCCTGTCGTTGGGCCTGCCCTGACTCCAGACCCTCGGGGTATGCCGTGGCAAGGGTTGCAGCGCGTTGCATCGCCTCCCTGCGCTGCTTATGCTCACAGGAAGTCAACTGCTCGCAGGAACTCAACGAAGAGAGACGCTGACCGTGAGCAACTTCAGCGCGATCCGGCCGGGCACCGACCTGTCGAAGCACGCGCGCGACCTCGCGCGCACCCACGATGCGGTCCTCGGCGGCACCCGTCCGTCGATGCGCCCCCGAGACCTCGTCGCCCGCTCCTGGAGGCGCGCCCTCGAGCTCGGGCTCGACCCGGACGGGATGAACACCCGCGACCCGCTGCCGATGGACGAGGTCGAGCGCCGCCGGCGCGACTCGCCGCTGCGCCATGTCATCGGCGACCTCACGCAGGTCGTGTCATCCGTCGCCGACGCGTCCCACTTCCTCATGGTCGTGACCGACGCGGACGGGATCGTCCTCTGGCGCGAGGGAGCCTCGTCGGTCCGGCGCCAGGCCGACACCCTCGGCTTCAGTGAGGGGGCCCTGTGGACCGAGTCGATGGTCGGGACCAACGCGATCGGCACCGCCCTCGCCGAGGCCGCACCGGTCCAGCTGTTCTCGGCAGAGCACTTCGAGCAGAACCAGCACCCGTGGTACTGCACCGCCTCGCCCATCCACGACCCCCGCACGGGCGAGCTGCTCGGCATCGTCGACGTCAGCGGGCCGGCGATGACGCTCCACCCGGCGATCAGCGCCCTCGTCGAGACCGGCGTGCGCCTGGCCGAGGCGCGCCTCTGGCGCCACCACGAGGATGGCCTCGAACGGCTGCGTCGCTCGGCCGCCCCCCTGCTGGCCACCCTGAGCGGGCCGATGCTGCTCGTCGACGACCACGGTTGGGTCGCGCACAGCTCGGGCATCGCCGTCCGCGAGCGGATCGCGGCCCCACGGCCCGACCGGGCGCTCGCCGTCCCGGGCCTCGGCCTGTGCCTGCCCGAGCCCCTGGCGGACGGCTGGCTGATCCGCCCCTCGGGCGCCGAGCACTCCGTCGTGGCCGAGCTCCACCTCACCGGGACGCCGATGCTGGAGGTGCGTGCGGGCGCGGCGCCGTGGCGCACCACCCTGACGACCCGGCACGCGGAGATCCTCCTGCTGCTCCACGACGCCGGGGCGCCGGGCCTCACCACCGAGCAGCTGAGCCGTCGTCTCTACGGCGACGGCGCGCACCTCGTCACGACGCGGGCCGAGGTCTCACGACTGCGCCGTAGCCTCGGCGCCCTCGTCGACACCCAGCCCTACCGGATGGCGGACGGGGTCCGTCTCACCCTGGCGCTCGGGCCGTCCGGGTCGCTGGGCGAGTGCGCGTTCCTGTCGTCGTCAACGAGCCCCGGCGTCCGCGCCCTGGCGTTTGCTCACTCCCCCGGGTAGACGACACCCACCTGGCGCCGGGCCTCGTCCATGACCGCCATGACGGCGCGTGAGGAGTCCCACGTCATCCGCACGCTCTCGTGCCTGCCCGCGGCGACACCCCTCGCCACCTCAGCCGCCTGGAACTGAAACCCGTTGTCAGCGCTGCCGTCCCACTCCTCGACGACGGAGCGGGTGCGGTCGGCTCTGCGCAGCCGGACGAGGCCGGGGCCGTAGAAGTCGCCGTCGATCTCGATGCTGCCCTCGGTGCCGGAGACCACCGCGGTCGTCGGCGTCTTGGTCCACAGCGTCGTGTCGACCTGGGCGAGCGTGCGGCCGGGATAGCCGAGGACCATCGACACGTGGCCGTCGACGCCCGTCTCGGTGAGCCGTCCGACCGCCTTGACCTCCTGCGGGGCGCCGAGCAGGTCGACGACGAAGGAGACGGGATAGACGCCGAGGTCGAGGATCGCCCCGCCCGCGAGGTCCGGGTTCTTGAGCCGGTGCGCGGCAGGCAGGTCGAGGGACTGACCGTGGTCGGCGGTGATGGTGACGATCTCGCCGATGGCGCCAGAGGCGATCCGGTCGCGGACCCAGGCGATGTGCGGCAGGTGCCGGGTCCACATCGCCTCCATGGCGAACACCCCTCCCGCCTCGGCTGCGGTAAAGATCTCCTCGACCTCGGAGCCGTTGCGCGCCAGCGCTTTCTCGATGAGGACGTGCTTGCCGGCCCCGATGGCCAGCAGGGCGTGGTCGCGATGGGCGGAGTGCGGTGACGCGACGTAGACGGCCTCGACCTCGTCGTCGCGCACGAGCTGCTCGTACCCGGCATACGAGCGGGGTATGCCGTGGCGCGCGGCGAAGTCAACCGCCCGCCCCCCGTCGCGCGAGCCAACGGCGACGACGGTCCCGGCCGTGAGGCCGCGCACCGCCTCGGCGAACTTGTTGGCGATGCCGCCGGGGGCGAGGATCCCCCAACGCAGCGGCGGAGCGTCCTGGGGGTCGGGCACGGTCATCGGGGCATCCCTTGGGTCGAGGCTGCGTCGCCGAAGGTCTCCTCGTCGACGGTCATGAGCAGGTCCATGAAGGTGAGCGCGTCGCGACGCCGCCGGAACGGGGTGCCGTAGAGCGAGCGCTTGTCCGGACGGTTGCGAATGCGCAGGCACTCCTCGAGCAGGCGCTTCCACTCCGGCTCGCAGATCGCCAGGGCCCACTCGCCGGCGCCGCACTTCGAGGTGATCCGGCCGGTGGTGAGCATGTAGTGCAGCCGGGCGACGCCGAGGACCCCGGCGGCCGGGGCCCACGACCCGAGACTGCCCACGCCCGGGGTCGAGAGCAGCTTGGCCGTGCGGAACCACCACGGGGTCCAGTGCTCGGCCAGCTCCGCCAGGCACCACTGCCGCAACGCTGCCGGGTCGAGGGCGATGTCGTGGTCCGCGAGGCTCGGTCCGTGCACGTGCAGGCCGTGGTCGTGCATCTCGTGCCAGACGAGGATCGACGGCACCCAGTTCTTGCCGGCGTGCAGGACGCCGTCGTGGGCCTGGAGTCCGAGGGTGGTGTCGCGGTCCGGTGGGGACGTGAGGTCGTCCCAGGTGAGGTAGTGACCGTCCAGCCGGGGCCTGGTGTGCCTGCTGGTGATCCGCTCGTGGACGTCCGCGAGGAGCGACTGGTGGTCCGTGCCCGGCCGCTCTGCCACGACCGTCACGAAGTCGATGTCACTCCACGTGCCGTGGAAGTCCCCGAGGGCCACCGATCCCGTGAGGTAGACCCCGTCGACGAGGCCGGGCACGGTGGCCTCGAGGTCGGCGAGATAGTCCTCGACGACCCTGGCCACGCTGTTCGAGACGTTGACGGGCAGCGCATCGGCAGAGAGCGAGCTCGTCACGGGTCCGACAATAGGTGCGCGGCGGCCCGATCCCGTGGCGCCACTCGGGTCAGGCGGCCCACGCCTGCGCGAGGAGCTCGAGGGAACGCCGTCGGGCCGCGGTCGCGTGCGCCGAGCTGGCGACGATGACCTCGTCCACACCCGTATGCCGCACGAACTCGTGCAGGCCCTCGCGGACCTGCGTGGGGGTCCCGACGAACGAACAGCTCGTCATCTGCTCCACCGCCGCCCGTTCGGCGGGCGACCAGGCCGTCGTGACCTCCCCCTGAGCGGGGGGCTGCAGGGCGCCCCGGCGTCCGGTGACGATGCTGTGGAAGCGTTGGAGTGTCGAGCCCCAGAGGTGACGGGCCTCGGCCTCGGTGTCGGCGACCATGACGTTGACCGCCGCCATGGTGTGTGGCCGCTCGATCGCGCCGTTCCGGTCGGAGCGGTGGAAGCCCTGCCGGTAGACGTCGAGCGCGCTCAGGAGCATCCGGGGCGCGAAGTGGGAGGCGAACGAGTAGGGCAGCCCCAGGGCGGCGGCGACCTGGGCCCCGCCGTGACTGGACCCGAGGATCCACACCGGCACGTTGGTCCCCTCGCCGGGGACCGCCCGGACTCGGGCGGTCTCGTCGGCGGGCCCGATGAAGCGCAGCACCTGCGAGACCTCGCTGGCGAAGTCCATCGCCGCACGGTCGTCGCGGCGCAACGCGAGCGCGGTCAGCTGGTCGGTGCCCGGAGCGCGCCCCAGGCCGAGGTCGATCCGGTCGCCGTGGATCGTCGCCAGGGTGCCGAACTGCTCGGCCACGACGAGGGGAGCGTGGTTGGGCAGCATGATCCCGCCGGCCCCGACCCGGATCGTCGAGGTGCTCGCGGCGACGTGGGCGATCAGGACGGCCGTCGACGACGAGGCCACGCCGGTCATGTTGTGGTGCTCGGCCATCCAGTACCGCCGGTAGCCGAGCTCCTCTGCGGCGCGGGCCATCTCGACGGTGACCCGGACCGCGTCGGCGGCATCGCCACCCTCGACGACGGGGACGAGGTCGAGGACGTTGAGGACGGGCCGGTCCCGGTCGGTGGCCACCTAGGCGATGACCGTGGAGATGTCGGTCCCGATCATGACGGTGCGGCTGACCGTGCAGAGCCGGTCGTGCGACTTCTGGACGATGTCGGGCAGGATCGCCCGGGCCGCATCGCCGCCGTCCCCTTCCGGGTAGGCGATCCGAAAGGTCACGACGATGTCCTGGAGGTGGTTGCCCCGCTCGTCCGCGACCTTCTGCGCCGAGACGTCGACGACGAAGGACTCCGGCTCGGCCCGCCGGGCCGTGAGGAAGTCGACGTCGACAGACGTGCACCCGGCGATCCCGGCCAGGAGCAGCTCGACGGGCGTGAAGTCGTCGTTGGCGCCGCTCGAGACGGGGATCGTGCCGCCGCGGGGGTTGGTCACCGTGTAGTGCCCCTTGTCGCGACGTCCGAGGCTGATGCTGCGGTGGGAGGGCTTCTCCGGCGGCAGATCCGCCGGGCGCCCCTGTTCGGTCGACATGTTGTCCAGCCTAGGACTCGCGCCCGTCGGGGATCTTGGCGGGATACCCGGCTCTTCGCGCTCGTGCGGTGATGATGGGTGCGAGGATCGGCCCCGTGACCTACGACGTGACCGCCATTCGCTCCCAGTTCCCCGCCCTCGCTGACGGCGCCGCCCACTTCGACGGACCGGGCGGCTCGCAGGTGCCGTCGGCCGTCGGCGCGGCGATGGCCGCCGTGCTCACGTCGGGCATCTCCAACCGGGGGACGGTGACCCGGGCGGAGCAGCGTGCGGAGGACGTCGTCCGGGAGGCCCGGGCCGCGTTCGGCGACTTCATCGGGACCGACCCGCGGGGGGTGGTCCTCGGGCGGAGCATGACCGCTCTGACCTACGACCTGTCGCGGGCCATGGCGAAGACGTGGCGGCCAGGTGACGAGGTGGTCGTGACCCGGCTCGACCACGACGCGAACATCCGTCCGTGGGTCCAGGCAGCGGAGGCGGTGGGCGCCACGGTGAGATGGCTCGACTTCGATCCCGAGACGGGAGAGCTGGACTCGCTGGAACCGCTCCTGACCGACCGGACGCGGGTCGTCGCCGTCACGGCCGCGTCGAACCTCATCGGGACGATGCCCGACGTGCGGGCCATGACGGACCTCGCTCGTGGTGCCGGCACGCTGAGCTACGTCGACGGCGTCCACTACGCCGCCCACGCGCTGGTCGACCGCAACGCCCTCGGCGCCGACGTCTTCGTCTGCTCGCCCTACAAGTTCCTCGGCCCCCACTGCGGGGTCCTCGCCGCCGACCCCGAGCTCCTGGAGTCGCTGCACCCGGACAAGCTCCTGCCGTCGAGCGACGTGGTGCCAGAACGGTTCGAGCTCGGGACGCTGCCCTACGAGGCCCTCGCCGGCGCCACCGCTGCGGTCGACTTCCTCGCCGGGATCGGCGCGGACGACGGGCTGGGCCGGCGAGCAGCGCTGGCTGCGGCCTGGACCTCGATCGAGGAGCACGAGGACCGGCTCCGCGACCGGATCGAGGCGGGCCTCGTGGACCTCGGCGCGACGGTGTACTCACGGGCAGCCCGACGCACCCCCACCCTGCTGGCGTCCATCGCGGGCCACGAGTCCGCGGCCGTCCGACAGCACCTGGCCGAGGCCGACATCAACGCGCCGGCGGGGTCGTTCTACGCCCTCGAGGCCTCCCGCCGGATCGGTCTCGGCGACGACGGTGCACTGCGGATCGGGGTCGCCCCCTACACCGACGACCAGGACGTCGACCGGCTGCTTGCCGCCCTCGCCACCCTGTGAGGTATCGGCCCGGCCAGGTCACCACGGCTCGGACGGTGGGCTGTCGAGCGGGCAGCGCCGGCTTCGACACACTCATGACGATGCCATTCGGGCGTCGCCGTGACCAAGGAGCGCACAATGAAGTACATGCTGCTGATGAACCACATCCAGACCCCGGCCACGGCGCCGGCAACCGAGTGGACGTCCGAGGACGCCAAGGCAAGCGGCGAGGCCATGGGCGCCATCCACCAGGAGCTCACCGAACGCGGGGAGTTCGTCGGGGCCGAGGGGCTGACCGGGCCTGACGCCGCCAAGATCGTGACGTTCGACGGTGCTGGTGCGCCAGTCGTCACCGACGGGCCGTTCCCTGAGTCGAAGGAGTTCCTCGCCGGCTACTGGCTCATCGACGTCGAATCCGAGGCGAGAGCGATCGAGATCGCCGCCAGGACGTCTGCGGCGCCAGGCCCCGGCGGAGCGCCCACGGCCCGCGAGATCCAGGTGCGGCCGGTGATGGTCCGACCCGACATGCAGCCGTGACAGCTGCTTCCGGGATCGAGGACCTGCTGAGGCACCTGGCGCCAGGCGTGCTCGCGGCCCTCACCCGACGCTTTGGCGACTTCGACGACGCTGAGGACGCCGTCCAGGAAGCGCTCCTGGCGGCGGCGACGCAATGGCCGGTCGACGGAATCCCTGACCATCCGTCCGGCTGGCTGATCGTGGTCGGCGGCCGTCGGATGATCGACCGCGTGCGACGCGAGCAGGCGCGCAGGCGACGCGAGGACCTCGTGGTCGCGCAGGAGCCGACGGCCGGACACCCGCCCGTGCCCGATCGCGACGACTCGCTCCTGTTGCTCTTCCTGTGCTGCCACCCGGCACTGACCCCTGCCTCGGCCATCCCCCTGACTCTGCGTGCCGTCGGTGGCCTGACCACCGCCGAGATCGCCCGCGCCTTCCTCGTCCCGGAAAGCACCATGGCGCAACGGATCAGCCGCGCCAAGCAGCGGATCAGGGCATCGGGTGTGCCCTTCATGCCGCCGGGTCGTGACGATTGGGACGACCGGATCAGCTCGGTGCTGCACGTGCTCTACCTGCTCTTCACCGAGGGGTATGCCGCGAGCACCGGCACCCTCGTGGCCCGCAGCGACCTGGCTGTGGAGGCGATCCGCCTGACCCGGATGGCGCACGCCTCCCTGCCGGACGATCCCGAAGTGGCCGGTCTGCTGGCCTTGATGCTTCTGGACGAGGCCCGCCGACCCGCTCGGAGCGGACCGCATGGCGAGCTGGTCTCCCTTGCAGAGCAGGACCGCTCGCGCTGGGACCGGGCCCTCATCGCCGAGGGGGTTGCGATGGTGTCTGCCGCCCTGCCCCGGGGAAGGGTCGGCGAGTACCAGCTGCAGGCCGCGATCGCGGCCGTGCACGACGAGTCGGCCTCGGTCGAGGACACCGACTGGCCACAGATCCTTGCCCTCTACGGTCTGCTCGAACAGATGACCGGCAACCCCATAGTGCGGCTCAACCGCGCGGTCGCCACTGCCATGGTCGACGGGCCGACGGCCGGGCTGCAGCTTCTCACCGACCTTGACGAACGCCTGTCCGGGCATCACCGCCTCGATGCCGTGCGGGCGCACCTGTTCGAGATGGCCGGCGACCACCCGAAGGCCATCACGCTCTACCTTCGTGCAGCCGCGCGCACCACCAGCGTCGCGGAGCGCGACTACCGGATGGCGCGCGCCGCCAACCTGAGCGCACGGGGCGAGTAACTCAACCCCGGAGTGACGCCGGCCACGACGGCCTCGGGGAGCCCGTGAGACCCCGGGTGGACAGAACGTGCTCGGTTGGTCCATCCGAAACCATTCACGCACATGCGCACGCCCGTGTGGGACGAGACCCTCCGCCAGTAGTGGGGCACCATCGAGACGCCAAGAGGACGTCACCCCAACCCTCGACGAGGTCGGCAGCGGCACGGTGACGCCGCCCGCGACCTGACGGCCAGGGGGTTCGCGCGCCGACCTCCTGGCGGGAGTCCCCGCCAGGGCGAGGCACGGCATACGGGACGGAGGTGTGCTCGATGACAGGATCCTCATGCTCGCCAACCGCGGGCCCACCCGCTGACGTATCGTGCCGATGTGAGCCAACCGCCGCGGGACCAGCCGGACGACGTGCAGGACGTGGTCCCCGGCGCGCCGATGCCGGCCTACGACCGCGAGGACGGCGGGGTCGGGGCGGCGACTGCGGGCACCAGCGCGACGGTGGCCTTCGTGCTGGGCATCCTGTCGGTCGTCGGTATGCCGTTCTTCGGGCCGGTGGCCTGGATCCTCGGGCGCCGGGCCGTGCAGGCCGCAGATGCCGCCGACGAGACCGCGGGGAGCAACCGTGGGGTCGCCGTCGCCGGCATGGTCCTCGGCATCATCGGGACGGTGATGCTCGTCGTGGTCGTCTTCGCCGTCGTGGCGTTCGTGGTGTTCGTCGTCGCGGGCACCCGGACCCCCTGACGACCTGACCTACTGGCTGTAGCCCTCGAGGAAGTCGGCGATCCGCCCGATGGCCTCCGTGAGGACGTCGACATCGGGGAGGGTCACCAGCCGGAAGTGGTCCGGCTCGAACCAGTTGAAGCCGGTCCCGTGCGTGACGAGGATCTTCTTGGCGCGCAGCAGGTCGATGACGAACCGCTCGTCGTCCTCGATCGGGTAGACCGCGGGGTCGAGCCGGGGGAAGCAGTAGAGCGCGCCCTGCGGCTCGACGCACGAGACGCCGGGGATGGCGTTGAGCAGCTCGGACGCGAGCTTGCTCTGCTCGTGGAAGCGACCGCCCGGCACGATGAGCTCGGTGATCGACTGGTAGCCACCGAGCGCCGTCTGGATCGCGTGCTGCCCCGGGACGTTGGCGCACATCCGCATGTTGGCCAGGAGGGTGATGCCCTCGAGGAAGTCCTCGGCCAGGTGCCTCGGGCCGGAGACCATGACCCAGCCCGCGCGGAAGCCGCAGACCCGATAGGCCTTCGACAGCCCGCTGAAGGTCAGGCAGAGGACGTCGTCGCCGGCATACGTCGCCGCGTGGTGGTGGACGTGGTCGTCGAAGATGATCTTCTCGTAGATCTCGTCGGCCATGACGACGAGCTGGTGCCGGCGGGCGATGTCGATGAGTCCCCTGACGACGTCCGCGCTGTAGACCGCGCCGGTCGGGTTGTTGGGGTTGATGACGACGATGGCGTGGGTGCGCTCGGTGATCTTCGACTCGATGTCCTCGAGATCGGGGTTCCAGCCGTCGGCCTCGTCGCAGCGGTAGTGGACCGGGGTGCCGCCGGCCAGGGTCACGGCCCCGGTCCACAGCGGGTAGTCGGGCGCCGGCACGAGGACCTCGTTGCCGTCGTCCACGAACGCCGTCAGCACCATCGAGATCAGCTCGGACACGCCGTTGCCGATGAACACGTCCTCGACGACGGTCTCCGTCAGGCCCTTGGACTGGTAGTACTGCGCCACGGCCGTCCGGGCCGAGTAGATGCCGCGCGAGTCGCTGTAGCCCTGCGCCTCGGGCAGGTTGTGGATCATGTCGGCGAGGATGGCCTCGGGCGCCTCGAAGCCGAAGGGCGCCGTGTTGCCGATGTTGAGCTTGAGGATCTTGTGTCCCTCGGCCTCCAGCCGCTGGGCCTCCTGGAGGATGGGGCCGCGCACGTCGTAGCGGACGTGCTGCAGCTTCTTGCTCTGGACGATCCGGCGCATGGGCTCAACCCTCCCACGCTCGCCTAGCGCTGCGGCGCGGGCTCGACGAGGCGGAACAGATCGCGCCAGGGGTAGCGCCGCACGGTGTGGACGGCCCGCACGGCCAGCACCACCGTCACAGCGATCATCAGCGGCACCCCCACCCAGGTCGTCGTCAGGGCGAGTCCGTAGCCGCCGGGCAGGACGGCCACGGCCAGGAGCGACGCGACCGCCGCGAGGAGGGTGAGGCCCCGACGGTCGGTGGTCGTCGCAGCGAGGATCGGCAGGGCCCACAGGAGGTACCACCCGTGGAAGGCCGGCGCGAGGACGACGACGGCCAGGACGGCGAGCCCGGCCGACTGGCAGACGAGGCGCCGGTCGTGGCTGTGCCTGACGGCGTGCAGCCAGATCACCACGAGAAGGCCCCCGAGTGCGAGCAGGGCAACGGCTCGGAAGCCCTCGATGGCGCCGTCCGTGACGTCGGCGCCGAAGAGGTGGCCGATCGCCCCCACGGCCATCCCGAACGACGTCGAGACCGAGGTCCACTGGATGCTCTTGCCGGGCGTCCCGAGGGCCGGCAGCCAGGAGAAGCCGAGCCCGGTGGCGAGGCTCAGCCCGGTGAAGGCCGCCAGGGTCGCGGCGCCCGCGAGGGCACTGCGACCGATGAGCCGCAGCCAGGTCATCGCCCTCGCGCCGTCGTGGTCGACGGCCCAGAGGATGGCGATGAACGGCGCCACGACGACAGCCGGGACCTTGATGGTCATGGCCAGCGCGACCGCCAGGAGCGCCCAGACGTAGTGCCGCCCGAGGGCGAGGGCCAGGCCGGCGAGCATGCCGGCGACCATCAACGCGTCGTTGTGGGCCCCGGAGACGAGGTGGCCCCCGACGATCGGCGTGAGGAAGCCGAGCCAGGCTGCACGCACGGGGTCGACGCCGAGCCGGCGGGCGATGGTCGGCACCGCCCACACCATGACGACCACGCCGGCGACGGCGAGCAGGCGCAGGAGGAACAGGGCCACGAGCTGGTGGCCCCCCGAGACGGACGCGGCGCCGCGCGCCAGCAGCATGAAGACCGGCCCGTAGGGTGCCGGGGTGTCGAGCCACACCTGCGAGACCGAGAGGGCCCACGGCGACTGGAGGTCCTGGACGCCCTGGGTATAGGGGTCGAGGCCGACGTCCAGCATCAGCCCCGTCGCGGCATACGAGTAGATGTCCCGGCTGAAGAGGCTCGCGCTGAGCAGGAGGGGCCCGAACCACAGCAGCGCCGTATGGGCCAGCCAGCGGACCGTGACGTCGAGGTCCCGCAGGGCCCACCAGGCGTAGATCATCGCGCCCAGCGCGATGAAGACGAAGGAGGCCGCGAGGGGAGAGCCGCCGACGGCCCGCCACGGGACCAGGCCCGGCCAGACCCCCGGGAACTCACGCGGGACCGCCGCACAGAACCATGACGTCAGCGCGAGGACGAGGCCCGCGACGAAGCCCACGAACCGCCACCGCCCCGGGGGCAGCTGCTGTTTCGACGGTCGCAGCCGATCGGGCACAGCCAGCTTCACGGATCTCCTCCTCGGGGGGCCCCGCAATCCTAAGGCGCCCCGGCGATCGACCCGACGAACCGTGCGATGGCCTCGAGGCAGCCCGGGTCACCCTCGAGGGTCGGGAGGTGAGCGACGCCGGGCAGCCTGACACACGTCGCGCCGCGGATCCGCTGCGCCGCTGACTCGCTCCGCGCCTGGAACTCGACGAGGTCGAGTTCGCCGACGAGGACAA
>NZ_JBKJPP010000016.1:0-7660 GCF_046595215.1 Lapillicoccus sp.
GTCTGGGACGCCCTGCTTCGCGGCGAGGGCGACGACCTGCTCACCCTGGCCCAGAAGGCGGCCGCGGGCTCGGTCGCCTTCCGCCTGCCCGAGGGCAGGGATGCCACCCGGGCCCGCACCGCCTCACGCAAGGCGGTCGCCGCAGGCATCAGGGCCATCGACCGGCAGCGGGTCACCCGCGAGAAGATGATCGCGAAGGTCGGCGACGCGCCGAGCAAGCCGTGGATCTATCTCATCGTCGCCACCGGCGACATCCACGAGGACATCCCGCAGGCCCAGGCCGCGGCCCGCGAGGGTGCCGACATCATCGCCGTCATCCGCGCGACCGGGCAGTCGCTGCTCGACTTCGTGCCCGAGGGTGCCACCCGCGAAGGCTTCGCCGGCACCTATGCCACGCAGGAGAACTTCCGCCTGATGCGTGCCGCCCTCGACGAGACGTCGCGGGAGCTGGGTCGCTACGTGAGGCTCACCAACTATGCCTCCGGCCTCTGCATGCCGGAGATCGCAACGCTGGCCGGTCTCGAGCGGCTCGACATGATGCTCAACGACTCGATGTACGGCATCCTCTTCCGCGACATCAACCCGATCCGCACGTTCGTGGACCAGCGCTTCAGCCGCCAGATCCACGCCCGCGCCGGGATCATCATCAACACCGGCGAGGACAACTACCTCACCACCGCGGACGCGATCGAGGCCGCCCACACGGTGACGGTGAGCCAGCTCCTCAACGAGTACTTCGCCAAGGAGGCGGGGCTGGCGGACTGGCAGCTCGGGCTCGGGCACGCGTTCGAGATCGTCCCGGAGATCCCCGACTCGTTCCGGCTGGAGCTGGCCCACGCGATGCTCGCCCGGCAGCTCTTCCCCAGGGCGCCGCTGAAGTGGATGCCGCCGACCAAGCACATGACCGGCGACGTCTTTCGCGGCTACCTGCTGGACGGGTTCTTCAACCTCGTCGGCGCGATGACCGGCCAGGGGATCCTCCTCGTCGGGATGATGACCGAGGCCGTCGTCACCCCGTTCCTGTCCGACCGCGACCTGGCGCTGCAGAACGTGCGCTACGTCATGGGCGCCGCCGGCGGGCTGGTCGAGGACTTCCACCCGCCCCGGGACGGGTTCATCCAGACCCGCGCCCGTCTGGTCCTGTCCGAGGCGGTCGACCTGCTCGAGCGGATCGTCCACGACACCGACGGCGCGGGGGACCCACCGTTGCTCGCGGCCATCGCCGACGGGACCTTCGGGCTGATGAGGCGGCCGGCCAACGCGGGCAAGGGCCTGGACGGGGTCGTCCGCCGCGCCGCCGGCCCCGACGGCTACGACAACCCGGCAAGCACGATGCTCGAGGAAGGCACCTCGCGGTGAGCACCCGGCATACCCCATCTGCGGCCAAGGCGAGCCCGGACCTCATCCGCCCGTACGGCGACACGACCGGTGACGGCATGGTCCAGATGTCCTTCACCCTGCCCATCCCGCACGACAAGCGAGCCGAGGGGGCGGCGTTGCAGCTGGCGAGGAAGATGGGCCTCGAGCCCGCCCTGCTGGTGCACGCCAGGGCGATGGGTCCCGACTTCACCTTCTTCGTCGTCTACGGGTCGGTCCGCCACCTCGTCGACCTGCGTGAGGTCACGGTGATCGAGCGGGAGTACCCCCTGCTCGGCGCCAAGGAGATCAACCTCACCATCAAGAAGACGCTGCGCCGCAAGCTCGTCATCGTCGGGGCGTGTATCGGCACCGATGCCCACACCGTCGGCATCGACGCGATCCTCAACATCAAGGGGTTCGCGGGGGAGAAGGGGCTGGAGTACTACCGCGAGATCCGCGTGGTCAACCTCGGGGCCCAGGTCCTCGTGCCCGAGCTCGTGGCCCGCGCCCGGGCCGAGAAGGCCGACGCCGTGCTGGTCAGCCAGGTCGTCACCCAGCGCGACGCCCACATCCACAACACGAGCCAGATGTCTGCCGCGTTCCGCGAGGCGTACCCGGCCGGGCAGGTCCCCCTGCTCGTCGCGGGTGGGCCCCGCTTCGAGGAGGGCACCGCGTCGACCATCGGGGTGGACCGCATCTTCGGGCGGGGGACCACCCCCGGTGAGGTGGCCAGCTACCTCGTCCACGCCCTGGTCCCCCCTTCGCCCCGGAAGGTGTGATGAGCAACCCCACCCCGCAGGTCGGCACCACCGTGACCCACCGACGCTACGTGCCCTACAGCCACGCCCACTACGCCGGGAACCTCGTCGACGGGGCCTACTCCCTGGCGGCCTTCGGCGACGTCGCCACCGAGATGTGCATCCGCACCGACGGCGACGAGGGCCTCTTCGCGTCCTACAGCGACGTGCAGTTCCGGGCCCCGGTCCGGGCCGGGGACGTCATCGAGATCGAGGCCCGGCTCGTCCGGGTCGGACGCCGCAGCCGGGAGATGGACTTCGAGGTCCGCGTCGTCGGCAGGGGGTCACCGCACCGGGGGCAGTCCAGCGCGGACGTGCTCGACCCCCCGATCGTGGCCACGACGGCCCGGGGCGTCGTCGTCGTCCCGTGAGGACGGACGCCTCCGACTCGTCGCCCGCGACCCCTATTACCACAAAACGGACTCCAACAATCACTTCGGCGTGTCTCTCAGCGACACGCCGCAGCGGCCGAAATTGTCTCTCGCACAATAAGATTGGGATACGGCGCTGACCTGCGGAAACGCGCATTCCCGCAGGTGAATCCCGGGTTGACATCAGGTGGACGACGAGTAGTTTTAGTGGCGGTTGTTCGCCCGGACGGCCGTCGGTGGCCCGGGGGAGTGGACCTGCAAGGGAGTCTCGACGGCGTGCGCGCGCTGCCGCCGATCACCAGGCTCGCCCGACGGTTGACGATCCCGACGTCGCTCGATGCGGTCGGCGAACATCAGGAAGGCCCGCAGCGCTCAGTAGACAACAACGGCGGCACCGGCACCCGGTCGACGCCCCGTTGGTCCCAAAGGCGCCGCGGGCCCTCTTGCTGCCCGGAGGTTCGCTGCCCGGGGGCGAACGGCCACCGGACGGCCGTTACGGTTACGCCGTGCTCCGCCGACTCCCGCTCGCGCTGCTCGGTGGCGCCGCCCTGTTCCTGGCCTTCCCGGGACACGACCTCTGGCTCCTCGCCCCGGTCGGGGTGGCGCTGCTCGCCCTCGCGACCACGGGCGCCGGCATCCGGCGCGGGGCCATGCTCGGCTTCGCCGGCGCCATGGTCTTCTTCACCGAGTCGCTGAGCTGGTCCGGCGTCTACGTGGGCGCGCTTCCGTGGTTCGCCCTGGCGGTCCTGCAGTCCCTCTTCGTCGCCCTGCTGTGCGGGGTGTGTGGCTGGGCCACCTCGGACCGGGTCCGGCCGGCCGACCCGGCCCGCGGGGCTGCGCCGCTGCGGGTCCGGCCGCTCGTCGTCGCGCTGGCCTGGGTCGCCCAGGAGGCACTGAGGGACCGGCTGCCCTACGGGGGGTTCCCGTGGGTGCGGCTGGCCTTCAGCCAGGCCGACTCGCCCTTCGGTCGGCTCGCCGCGCTCGGCGGGGGCCCCATGGTGACGTTCGCCGTCGCCCTGGCCGGTGGGCTGCTGGCCGCCGGGGTGCTTCGGCTCGTCCGGAGCCGCCCGGTCCCGCTGCGGCCCACCGTCGGCGCGCTGGCCCTCGCGCTCCTCGTCGGGCTCGCCGGTCTGCTCGTGCCGCTACCCACCGACGGGCCCCCGGCCCGGGTGATGGCCGTCCAGGGCAACGTGCCGCGCGCCGGCCTCGACTTCAACTCCCAGCGGCGCCAGGTGCTGGACAACCACGTCGCGGGGACCCTCCAGGGGGCCGCTGAGGTGGCCGCCGGTACGGCGCAGCAGCCCGACCTCGTCGTCTGGCCCGAGAACGCCTCCGACATCGACCCGCTGCGCAACAGTGACGCGGCCGCGCAGATCACCCGGGCCGTCGAGGCCATCGGCGCCCCCCTCGTCGTCGGGACCTTGCTGGAGCAGCCTGCGCCGGACGTCTCCAACGTCTCCCTGCTCTACCTCCCGGGCCGCGGGCTGGTCCAGCAGTACGTCAAGCAGCACCCCGTGCCGTTCGCCGAGTACATCCCCGACCGGGCGTTCTTCCGGCTCTTCAGCGACAAGGTCGACCTCGTGCGTGCCGACTTCGCGCCGGGTGACCGCCCGGTGGTCTTCACCGTGCCGGCGGCCTCCGGGGGCCTGATCCACGCCGGGCCGACGATCTGTTTCGAGGTCGCCTACGACTCGTTGGTGCGGGACAACGTGGAGCAGGGCGCCGACCTGCTGCTCGTCCAGACGAACAACGCGACGTTCGGCTTCACCAACGAGTCGGTGCAGCAGCTGGCGATCTCGCGGATCCGTGCCATGGAGCACGGTCGCTCGGTGGTCCATGTCTCCACCGTGGGGGTCAGCGCCCTCATCACCCCCGACGGAACTGCCCACCAGGCCAGCGCGTTGTTCACCCGTGACGTGCTGTCCGGCGAGCTGCCGCTGAGGACGGCACGCACCCTCGCCACGGTGGTCGGGGCCTGGCCGGAGTATGCGGCCTGTCTTGCGCTGCTGGTGCTGGTGTCCAGCCAGCTGCTCCCATCACGCCGCCGGTAGGGTCGAAGCGCCCATCCGTCCATGATTGAGGATCCCCGTTGACCAACCCTCAGACCCGAGGCGCCCTCGGCCGCGTCGTCGTCCTGGTGCCGACCTACAACGAGCGGGAGAACCTCCCGACCGTCGTCAGCCGGACCCGAGCGGCGGTCCCCGAGGCCGACGTCATGATCCTCGACGACAACTCCCCGGACGGCACCGGCGTGCTCGCCGACGGCCTCGCCGAGCGCGATCCCTCGGTGCACGTCATCCACCGACGTGCCAAGGAGGGTCTGGGGGCGGCCTACCTCGCCGGCTTCCGGTGGGCCCTCGACGAGGGGTATGACGCGGTCGTGGAGATGGATGCCGACGGCTCCCACCAGCCGGAGCAGCTGCGCACCCTGCTCGTCGCCGCCGAAGACGCCGACCTGGTGATCGGATCGCGCTGGGTCCCCGGCGGCTCCGTCCAGAACTGGCCGGTCCACCGCAAGGCGCTCAGCGTGGGCGGCAACATCTACGTCCGCGTGCTGCTCGGTATGCCGGTCCACGACGCCACCGCGGGCTACCGGGTCTACCGCTCCTCGACCCTGCGCCAGCTCGACCTCGCGTCCGTGCGCTCCCAGGGCTACTGCTTCCAGGTCGACATGACGTGGCGTGCCGTCCGCCGCGGTCTCACCGTAGTCGAGGTGCCGATCGAGTTCGTCGAGCGCGAGATCGGAGACTCGAAGATGAGCCAGGGCATCGTCAACGAGTCGCTGCGCAACATCACCGGCTGGGGAGCGGCATACCGCGCGCGGCAGGTCGCCGCCCTGGTGCGTCAAGCCGGACGCCGGGAGCCCCAGTGGCACCGGCTGTAGGGCGCACCCGGCGCCCCGGCCATGCGCGAAGGTGGTCGGCGCTGCTCGTCGTCGTCCTGCTCGTCCTGCCCCTGCTCGAGATCGTCGCGATCATCGGCGTGGGCAAGGTCATCGGGGGCTGGCCGACCTTCTTCCTGCTCCTGGCGGAGTCCGCCCTCGGCGCCTGGCTCGTCCGGCGCGAGGGGGCGCGCACCTGGCAGGCGCTGACCGGCGCGCTGACCACAGGTCGGATGCCGTCGAGGCAGCTCGCGGACGCCGCCCTGGTGCTGGTGGGTGGGACCCTCCTGCTCACCCCCGGGTTCCTCAGCGACGTCGTCGGCTTCTTCTTCATCCTGCCCTTCACCCGTCCGCTGGCCCGTGGGGTCCTCGAGAGGGTCGTCTCTCGTCGCCTCCTCGGCGCGATCTTCCCCGGCCAACCGGACGGTCACGGCCCGCAAGGGCCGTTCGGCGGGAGTCCCCCGGGCAGGTCTCCCGGCCCTGCCCCCACAGCCCCCGCGGACGACGTCATCGAGGGCGAGATCCTCTGAACGCCCGACGGCACGCCATCGAGGGGGACACCTGCCGCATCAAGAGGGACCCCTGCGGACGGGGACGACAGAACCCGCGCCCCCTGCTGGGGGCACGGGCTGTCGTCGCGGTGGGCTCAGGCGCTGCGCTTGCGGGTCGGCTTCTCTCCACGCGACTCACGCAGCAGCGTGAGGCGCTCCTCGAGGAGCTCCTCGAGCTCAGGGATCGAGCGACGCTCCAGCAGCATGTCCCAGTGGCTGCGCACGTGCTTGACCTGCTTGGGCTCCGGCTCCGTGCCGCCGAGCAGCTTCGCCTCGTTGCCGCAGCGGCACTCCCAGACCGATGGCACGTCGGCCTCGACGCTGAACGGCAGTTCGATACGGTGCCCCTGCGGGCACACGTAGGTCGTGATGCGACGCTCGCTGGGCACGACGTTCGCGTCTGACTCCATACTGAAGGCGCCCAGTCGGGTCCCTCGGAGTGAACGGTCAGCCATGGCGGTCCTCCCTGTCGGTGGTGGCCTCGGGTCTCGGTGTAGTCCCTGACACCTCAACTTCTCAGACGTTTTAACGTGGTAGCGGGTGGCATTGTTCCTGCTACTTGGAGGCGTTCCACACGACAGGGACCGCGAGTGAGACGAGGATCACACTCCTCGTGTGCCGGCTCTTCGGCAACTGGACGACGACGATGCCGCGCGTATGCCGGTCGCCCCGCTCGGGCGGGGCCGCGGCGGCATACGCAACCCGTTGGGCGGATGATAAGTGAGTGACCAGTGCCTTCTCGACGGTGACGCCCCGGCCGGACGAGGTCGCCGCGGATCGCCCCGGTGACGACATCGTGGCGGTCGCAGATGTCGTGATGGATCGCGCCTTCACTATCGACGCGTCGCGGGCGTCGTTGTGGCCGTGGGTGATCCAGCTGGGCAAGCAGCGGGCGGGGTGGTATCTGCCGCAGTCGGTCGAGCGGTTCGTGCCACGCTCTCGTCGTGCTGTCCGCTTTCTCAACCCGGCATGGCAGGGCCTGGTCGTCGGTGACGTGATCCCGGACTACGGCGGCCGGCACGAGACATTCGAGGTGGCCGTGCTCAGCGCGCCGTCGACGCTCGTCTACACGTCTGTGCGCGGGCGGATGAGCGTCAGCTGGTCGATCAACCTCACGGAAGGGCCCCCGACAGCCCAGCCAGGGTCAACGCGGGTCCACCTGCGGCTCCGTCTCGGGCACGTCAGACGTCCCTGGCTCGCAGAGTCAGGTGGTGGCCTGATCGACCTGCTCACCGTGGCTGGTCTGGCGGCCGGGCTGCGGGAACGCGTCGTGCCCTGACGGCGGCCTCAGGCAGAATGACAGGCCCGAGGCAGGCAGGAGTGGCCAGACAAGGCTGTCCGCCTCCATGCGAAGGCCACCTCGTCGTCGTCGCCCCGGGCGAGCCACCGGGCCATCCCGGGGACGAGGAACCGCAGACTGCGGCCGTCGGTGAAGAGGGTGCCCCTTCTGGATCAGCCGGGCGCGCAGATATGACAGTTTGGCCGGCTCGCTCGAGGTCTCGGATGGCGGCGGCGGTAAGAACCGGGGCGTGGTCGTTCACGCCTTTGAGGGCAAGCCGAGCCGAGCCCGGATCTGGGCCTCGTCGTAGGTCCGGCCCGCGGCGATGTCGGCGTCGGCCTCGGCGAGATCCTCGAGGATGCCCGGCTGGGAGAGCCAGAACAACGTCTCCTGCAACGTTTCCCACTCGTCGGCCGAGACCA
>NZ_JBKJPP010000146.1:0-12538 GCF_046595215.1 Lapillicoccus sp.
TCCGACTGCAGGACGACGTCGAGCCGACGGCCTCCTTGGCCTCGGCTACCCGAACCGGGCGCAGTTTTGACGTTCGATGCTCTCGCATACTCCTTTCGCAGTCTTCAGCCGCGGCCGGGTACACCGCCGCGCCCAGCGGCGCGCGAGTCCTGAACCACCGATCGCTGCGCCCGCGGTGAGGTGTCTCCAGGGCTTGGAAAATGTCGGCCATGCCCCACCGATCTCGGCTCCGCTTGTCCGATTGCGTTGCGGGGAGGACGCCTACGCCCGTCCGGCTTTGGCGCTTGTCGGACGGAACGTCCGACCATGCCGCCCCCGTGACGGAACGTCGACGAAAGCGATGGTCTTGCCACTGGCCAGCCACGCGAGTGGCGATCTTCAGGCGGTCCAGTCCTTGAGCACGCATGGCCGAGCCGGGTCGACGTGCCGACTCGTTCGCCGCCCTCGAGGGCATGGGATGGGTCACGTTTGGGACTGTGGCGGGCCGCTCACAGCGGTCCTTGCACCTTCATCTCTTGGATTGTTGACGCCAAGCCGGCGTGAGAGCACCCTGAGGGTGCAGGGACTCCCATCCGAGGACCCAGGGTAGCCATGGAAACTGCGACCCGCCGGCGGCATACCGACGTCACGGTCACGATGTCTCTCGTGCTGATCGCGGCGGCGGCGTGGTGGACGACCGCGCGGCTCGCGGCCCAGACGCCAACAATGAGCACAGCGATGACGCTCGTTCCCTACCTGCTTGGGTGGGTGGCCATGATGGCTGCCATGATGCTCCCGGCCGTGACGCCGGTCGTGCGGCTCTACGCCCGCGCGGCGGCACTCCACCGGGTGGCACCGACCGCCGTCTTCACCCTCGGTTACCTGCTCCTCTGGTGCGCCACCGGTATCCCGGCATGGTTCCTCTGGCGTGCGGTGTCCATATTGCTGATGAACGGGCAGGTCGGGGCGTATCGCGCTTCAGGTGCCGTGCTGCTTGCTGCCGGGGTCTACCAGCTGACCCCGCTCAAGCGGGCCTGCCTGCGACACTGCCGGTCACCGATGGGGGTCTTCCTGGGGGCGGGGTCCGATCTCGCGACCTTCTCCGGGGCCATCCGGGCCGGCGCGACGCACGCGCGGTACTGCTTGGGCTGTTGCATCGGGCTGATGGTGGTCGTGGTAGCTGCCGGCAGCATGCAGCTCTGGTGGGCTGTGGTCATCGCTGCGGTCATCTTCCTCGAACGCAACGTGCCCGCTGGCGAACACCTTGCCAGTGCGGCAGCAATGGCGCTCTGCGTGCTGGGGCTCGTCGTCCTGGTGCATCCCGGCGCCATATCCACTCTCATTCAAGGAGGAATGTCATGACAACAACCATGGCGGAAACATCGACGCGATGGAGCATCACGGGGGTGGGCTACGAGTTCTGCAACTGCGCCCCCGGCTGCACGTGCAACTTCAGCGGCTTCCCGTCCTCGCCAGACGGCAGCTGCAAAGCCCTCGTCGCCAACGTCATCAGCGAAGGTCGCTGCGGGGATGTCGACCTGTCTGGCGTGACGGCGATCGCCGTCGTTGACTGGCCGCACGCGATCCACGACGGGGGCGGACGGGCCGTCTTCATCGTGCCCCCGGAGACCACCGAGGAGCAGATCGGTGCACTCAGTCAGATTTATACCGGCGCACTGGGAGGCGACCCCTGGGCCATCCTGGGTACGACCTTCGAGGTCGTCGGCCTCGCCAAGGCGCCCATCACGATCGTCGCGAACGGGATCGAGTCGAGCGTGACGGTTGAAGGCCTCGGTTCAGGTCAGGGGCGGTCGCTTCGCAACCCGGTCACCAACGAGCCGCACGAAGCCCACATCACCCTGCCCGACGGTTTCATCTGGAAGGACGGCTACTGCGGTGTCGGCACCTTCGAGGTGGCTGCAGAGGGAATCTCCTTGAACTACGCCAACACCAACTGGATCCTCTACGACTTCGACTGGCACAACTGACCGACATCCTGTCCAGGCCTCCCTGACGCAGGTACGGCTGCCTCGCGCCCGTAGCGCGTGGAGTGTCCGCCCTCATGCTGGGGTGCCGTCTTGCGGTCGGCGTAGTCGATGGCTTCGCAGGCGAGGTCGATCACCACTTGGCGCGTTTCGCTTTGACGTCGCTCGGGGACTTCGCCAGTTCGCCGCTTGGTTGGCCACTTCGTCCACGGTTGGCTCTGCCACTCAGCTCTCTCTCGCTGGTGGATAGCCGAGCAGCGAACCGCGGTCGGGACAACGTCCGCACTTACGTGCTGTGCCTGTGATCTCGCCGGGCGTCGCGGCGATCGCTTCTACGCGCCGAGACCACGTGGATTGACCATCGTGGGCCGATGCGTCGTCGTCAACGACGAGGTTGGAGCCCACCCGCACACCGCTGTGACCATCGAGTCGAGTACGCAGCGAAGCGGTCCACGAGGTCCATCGGTGGGTGAAGGCGTAACGGGGCAGCTTGGCGCGACAACCACGCCCGGGCAACAACGCCTTTGCCGGAACCTGGTCGCAGAACCGGTTGCCGTTGGAGTCGCCACACCCGCGTCGGACGGTCGAAGTTGTCGAACCGCGGACGGGTCAGCTACCCGGCGGCGTGTACGTCAAGGTAGCCGCTGTCGCGAGCACCCCAGCCACATCGCTCGACTCCATCAGTTCGTGTGTCTGCAACTGAGCGAACGCTCCGCTGCTACTCACCGCCAGGCTTGTCGCCGCCGCGGCCCGACTGTCCGGAAGATCCGCGATCACGAACCCGTCCCATTCGCCGAACATCAGGTAGTAGGCGTCCATCCGCCCACCGGCACCCTCACAGAGTTTGGCCACCACCGCTGCCCGGTCACTGGGGCGCTCGATGAGAGCCTTGATCGTCTCGCCTTTGAACCTGAAGAAAATCGCGAACTTCGCCATGACACCGTCTCCCGTCGCGCACCCAGTCTCCTGCCGACCTTCAGTCTGCGCAGACGCCATCGCGGCGTCAAGACCGAAGGCACACCGGGCGGCCTCGGACCAGCAACCATCGAGATCTGCTTGGGCCTCGTCTCACATCAGACTGACGGGCGCTTGACCATCGGCGCCGCTGCCACGGGAGCGAGCACCAGTACAGCCAATGCGCTTCACGCCGGGACACGACAAATGCGGCCCGACAGAGTAGCGTTGTGAGACCAACTTTGGCCTCGTCGGTGTCGGCGGCGCTCGGGGCGCCCCCTCACCCTCGCGGCGACACGAGGAGGGCTCGGACATGGGTCAGCTGGAGGGGAAGATCGCCCTGATCACCGGAGGGGAAAGCGGAATCGGGCTGGCATCAGCGCGGCTGTTCGTCGCCGAGGGCGCCCGAGTGCACCTGGTCGGCATCGACGAGCCCAAGCTCAAGGCGGCCGTGGAGGAGCTCGGGAGCGACAGCGCCAGCAGCTCCACGGCGGACGTCACGGACGAGGAGGCAGTCCGGGCGGCGGTCGAGGAGGGCTACGCCCACTACGGACAACTCGACGTGCTGTTCAGCAACGCCGGCATCAGCGGAGCGATCAACAAGATCGTCGACTATCCCAGCGACGTCTTCCACCGCACGCTCGCGGTGCACATCGGCGGCGCCTTCCATGTGCTGAAGCACGGGCTGCCCCGCCTGAGCGACGGCGGGAGCGTCATCATCACCTCCAGCGTGGTCGGCCTGATGGGCTTCGGCGACCTGTCCGGCTACGTCGCCGCCAAGCACGGCCAGGTCGGCCTGATGCGTGCGGCGGCCAGGGAGGTCGCCGGGCGCCGGATCCGGGTGAACACCCTGCACCCCGGCCCCACCTCGACCGCGTTCCAGGACGCCATCGAGATGACGGTCACCGGGCAGTCTCAGGCGGACGCCGCGGCCGTCTTCGACGGATTGCTTCCGCTCGGGCGTCACACCACCCCACAAGAGATCGCGCAGGCGGCCCTCTACCTGGCCTCGGACGCCAGCGCGATGGTCACCTCGACGACGTTCTCCATCGACGCCGGCCTCCGGGGCTGAGCGCTCGTCCGACGTTGCCGTTGCCGGCACGTCCGACTTCGCCGCTCCATTCCCCCCGGGCCACGGTCTGACAGGTCTGAGCTACCGGGACTCGAGAAGTCGCTTCAGGCTTGCCAGATCCTTGGCGTTGGCCCGGCCGATGGCCTTCGCCATCACCGGGGCGGCCAGGCTTGCGTAGCCGGACGGCACGCCTCGATTGCGCAATGTCATGTGCGTGCGGCCGTCACCGTCGGCGTCCCACGTGTAGGTGGTCTCCATCGGGAACGGAGCTTGTGCCGTTGCCATCACCAGCCGTTGGCCGGGCACCAGGTCCAGCACTTCGTACGTGTACGCCAGGCGGCGACCAAGGAAGTGAGAGAGGAAGCCGAGACGCGAACCGGGGGCCAGTGGAGGAGGCGTCTCCCACTCGACCGAGGAGATGTTGGCATACCACTGCGGGGCGTTGGTCGGATCGACGGCGTAGCTGGCCACCACGTCGAGCGGACGGTCGATCACGATCTCGCTCAGCACGTCCACAGGCATCCTGAACCTCCCTCATCAGGCTATTCCATCGAGCCGCGACCCACCGGGGGATTTCGCCACCTCGGCGGCCGGGTCGTCAGTGCAGCCCGGGCGCCGAGGATCTGGGCCGACGTGGTGCGTGAGCGCTTCGACGCGGCGCAGCTGATGGAGATGCTGAGGAACCCGCGCAGGCCCGCCGGTGCCGACGGAGGACAAGTCAGCACTGAGCGCCATCCGATCCGCAGATCACCCGTCGGTTGGCCACTCTTTCGGCAGGTCATCGGTGTCGACGAACCTTCTCGCAGCCGTTCGCACTACTGGTCGGGTATGGCACCTCACACCGGCACACCCGGCCGTCGTGGGATGGGCGAGACTTGCGGACGTGAGTATGCCGAGCGAGCTGCCCCTCGTGCAAGCGCCGATGGCGGGTGGGCCGTCCACTCCCGCGCTGACGGCCGCCGTCGCCGACGCAGGCGGGTACGGCTTCGTTGCCGCCGGCTACCTCTCTGCCGAAGGGCTTCGGGAAGCCATCGCGACGACGCGCACGCTGACCGGCGCGCCGTTCGGTGTGAATCTGTTTGTGCCATCCCCGCCGGGAGATCCCGGCGACGTCGCCCGCTATGCCGCCGCGCTGCAGCCCGAGGTGAAGCGCCTCGGCGTGGCGCTCGGCGAGCCACGCTGGGAGGACGACGCCTACGACGCCAAGCTGGACGTCGTCGAATTGGCCCGTGTGCACCTGGTCAGCTTCACCTTCGGCTGCCCGACCCCGCAGATCATCGAGCGGCTGCACCGGGCGGGTCTCCAGGTCGCGGTCACCGTCACCTCGGCGCTCGAAGCCCAGCTCGCGGCCGACGCCGGCACGGATCTGCTCACCGTCCAGGGAACCGAGGCTGGCGGCCACCAGGGCAGCTTCGCCGACCTCGCCGCCAACCATCGCCCCTTGTTGTCGCTCCTCGCCCAGATCCGCGAGACGACCGACGTGCCCATGATCGGGACCGGCGGCGTCATGACCGGACGCGACGCCGCCGCGGTGCTGGGAGCCGGCGCGATCGCCGTCCAGCTGGGCACGGCGTTGCTCTGCACGCCCCAGGCGGGCACGTCTGCCCTCCACCGACAGGCGCTACTGGACGGGCGCTACACCGACACGATCCTCACTCGCGCCTACAGCGGACGCTTCGCCCGCGGGCTGGTCAACCGTTTCGCGCTCGAGCATGACGGGCAGGCCCCACCGGCATACCCCGAGGTGCACCACCTCACCCGCCCGCTGCGCGCCGCCGCCGCCCAGGCCGGCGATGCGAGCGTGCCCAACCTCTGGGCCGGCACCGGCTGGCGCCAGCTCACCACCGGACCGGCCGCCACGATCATCCGGCGCATCGCCGCGGACGCCCGACAAGCCGACGTGTGACTTCCAGGGCCACTGTCACCGTGTAGGTGGTTGGCGTCATCGACGGTGACGACGCGAGACCCGGCCGCTTGACGCGCCCCGGGTCTGGTGGACGGTGTGATTCCACGAAAAGGTGGAGTTATGCCAGCACCCAGGAAGTACCCGAACGAGCTGCGTGATCGGGCTCAGCGGATGGTCGCGGAGGCGATGAGCGAGGACACCTCGTTGTCAATGAACGCGGCGGTGAAGCGGATCACGCCGAAGGTCGGGGTCGTGCCCGACACGTTGCGCGGGTGGGTCCGGCGGGTCGAGATCGATGAGGGTCGCCGGCCGGGGACCACGATCGCGGACGCCGCCTCGATCCGCAAGCTGCAGGCGGAGGTCCGTGAGCTGAAGCGGGCCAACGAGATCCTGCTCGCGGCATCGTCCTTCTTCGCGCGGGAGCTCGACCCGCGACTGCCGTGGTGACCGCGTTCATCGACACTCACCGGGACCGGTTCACAGTCGTGGCGATCTGCAGGGTGCTCACGGAGCACGGCTGCCCGATCGCTCCGTCCACCTCCTACGCGGGCAGGAAGCGCCGCCCGTGCGCGCGCCAGGTGCGTGACGAACTCGTCCTGGATGAGGTCTGTCGCGTCCACCAGGCCTCCCGGGGCGAGGTCGAGGCTGAGTACTACCGTCACGACCACGCCGCCGAGCAACCCCTCGCGGCAGAACTGACCGTCTGACAAACCCGGGGCGATTCAGCTCGAGGCCCGTCGACGGGCGGGTCTTCCGCCGTCTGTCGACCACCTTCCCCAGATCGCGTTGGTAGTGCTCGAGTTCGGGCTGGGGCAGGAACGTGCTTCGTGTGAGTTGGGGGTTGACGTGAGGGCAGCGAACTGCACTTCGGCGAGGATGGAGGTCATCAATTCGTCCATGCGCTGTGGACGGGAGGCGGGCGGCAAGGACGGGAATCCCGTCGCCGGCCAGGCGGGTCAGGGCCGGGTCGGTCCGTCCGGTGATCAGAAGCAGCAGGTCGGCCAGGAGGCCTTCGATGAGCGGGCCAGCGCCGACCGTGACGGGACCGTCGGTGGCGGCGAGGTGTATGCCGCGCAGTCGCCGGCGGGCGTGGAAGGGCCAGCCCATCTTCCAGACCCGTTCGAACCCGGCCACCGCTGCGTCGGTGGGCATGGGTCGCTCGATGCCCAGGGGGACGGCGATGTCCTGGCCGTGGACCAAGACGTCCATGAGCAGGTTGTCCGGGTTGGTGATCGGTGGTGTCGTTCGGGCGGACGCGTCACATCGCAGCTAGTTGACAATCTGGGATGTGGGTCGGGCCGCGTGGTCGTAGTCAACGTCGTCGCAGGATCTAGCGGATGACGAGGCCACCACCAAGGTTACGACTTGCCCACCTCTGACGCCGAAGGCCCATTCGTGCAGGACCTGCCCGCCGTCGCCCATCGGCTAGTCGAGGCGAGGGGTTAGGTGCGGTGACGTAGCCGTCGAGGGACATGCTGATCTCGAACCGGATGTTGGTCATGGGGTGGTCGTCCTTCGTGAGGCTAGGCCCGCCGGGCTACTGCGGTTGGCTGCTCAAAACCATCGAGCTATCGATTTTGAGGATCCCGCCATCACGGACCAGGCCAAAGGACGTACGTTCCTGGATCACCCGGCCGTCCTTGAAGACGTAGGTGATGGACGTTTGAACCGTCCCGGGCGCCGAGCCGATGGTATTACTGACCGCGACCCGTTGGACAGCGTCCCAAAAGGCTTGGTAGGTCTGCCGATTCTTCGCGGTGGTGGCCTGGTACTGCCCAGTCAACCGGGACCAACCACCGTCGGTGTTGCCGGGCAGGAGCCCGTAGTAGTCCGTGACCGCTTGGGCGAGCTGCGCAGCGGTGGGTGCACCTGAGATCGTCGGCGGTGGCGCGACCGAGGTCGTCTGGCTAGCCGTCGCCGTGGACGCCGCCGCCGAGCTTGGGGGCGGCGCTGGGCTGGGTGGTGCCACCGCCGCACTGGATGGCGAGGTCGACGAGGGTGGTGTCGAGGAAGCCGCTGAACTCGATCGCGCGTCGCTGGGCGAAACGGTCGGGTTGCTGACGGCGCCGCGCCCGAGAAGCAGATACGTCGCCAAGACGGCGAAGGCCAATAGAAGGGCCGCGCCCACGACTGCCTGGCGCGCGCGGGACCGACGTGGGGTGGGCTGATCGTCGGGCCAGCCCGGGTCGGTCAGCGGCGGACCCGTCGGCGAACCGACCACCGGCAGCGACGCGGTGTTGCTGATCGCTATCGGTGTGAAGGAGTGCGTAATGTCGCCCTCGCGGGTCGCTCCGGCGGCCACTCCCCACGGGAGATGATTCTCGATCGTCACCGCCGGGTCGGCTTCCACCGCGGTCAACGCCTTGGCCACCTCCTCCATGGGTGGTCGGTCCTTCGGTGCAGTGGCCAGCATCCACAGCAGCAGCGACGCGAGCGGCCCCACGTGACTCGGCGGCGTGACCCTTCCGGACGCGACGAGATGCAGCAAGGCCATCGGGTTCTGGTGGGTCCCGAACGGCGGAGCACCTTCGAGCGCGGCATAAAGGGTGGCGCCCAGCGA
The DNA here is from genome assembly GCF_046595215.1 of Lapillicoccus sp. Classification (NCBI taxonomy): domain Bacteria; kingdom Bacillati; phylum Actinomycetota; class Actinomycetes; order Micrococcales; family Intrasporangiaceae; genus Lapillicoccus; species Lapillicoccus sp. The sequence goes on from NZ_JBKJPP010000146.1 coordinate 8,457, forward strand.
GAACACGTCCGACGCGAAGCTCGACTCGGCCCCCCGGGCGACCTCAGGCGCCAAGTAGGCGGGGGTGCCGGTGATCATCCCCGTGGACGTGAGCGTCACGTCCCCCACTGCGTGCGAGATCCCGAAGTCACTGATCTTGGCCGAGCCGTCCTTGGCGATGAGGACATTGCCCGGTTTGACGTCCCGATGCACGATTCCGACCCGGTGCGCGGCAGCCAGCGCCGATGCCACCTCCGCGCCGATCCGGGCCACCTCGGTCGGCGACAGGGCACCCTTGTCGTTAAGGAGCGTCTGCAGACTCATCGATGGCAGGTACTGCATGATCAGACACGGTTGACCGTCGTGCTCGACGACGTCGAAGACCGGGACGGCGTGCGGGTGATGAAGTCGTGCCGTGATTCTGGCCTCCCGCATGGCCCGATCGTTGGCTATCTGCGCGTCGGCCCCGCCGAGACCAACCTGCGGGTGCAACTGCTTGAGCGCGACAGGACGCCGCAGGCGCTCATCCCAGGCCTCCCAGACAATCCCCATGCCTCCGCTGCCGATGCGGTTCACCAGACGGTAGCGCCCGGCTATCAGCGCATCACGTCCGCTCATCGGCATTCCGTTCCATCCTGGCGACCTTGAGGTCTGTTCCTGGGGGCTTGACCAAGGGTTAACCCTACCGACCACCCGGCGCCCCGTAGGCCGAACGCAACCGCAATGAGGCTCCAAGGGATTCCAGCGCTTAACCCGGGCGGGCCCCTCAACCGGCCCGCCCGCTCGCGGATTCAGGCCATCGTCGCGACGGTGGGCTGGCTGGGGTCGGACCATAGGGCTCCCTTCCGGATCGTGTGGTTGAGGCAACGGGAGCGTGCCCGCGATGCGGGAGGTGACAGTGCTGTTCCTGGGCGGGGAGCGTGCCCGGGGTCGTGTGCGTTTCGATTCCGGGTCTGCCGGTTCTGCACCTTTGAAAGAGACCGCGGCTGGGTCGGTTCCGTAGCTAGGCCAGTCCCGCTTCTACCAAGAGTTACGCTGGTTCGTTCGTGCGACAAGGAGCCGGGGTCGCAGAACCCAACACACAAACCATGCCCGAGGAACTCCGTGATCGTCGCCCCTCGCACGTATGGAAGGTGCCTAACCGGGCTCCGATCTTGCCGTCCGGACCCCCCGGGGGTCGGTGTCGAGGAACGGCTCAGGGGCTGCTGGGGTGCTGGGGTGTTTTCCGTGAGTCCGTCACGGGTCTGGGCGCGACGCGGCTGGGTAGGGTCTGAACCGACCGGTTGACGAGCGAAAGGGGGTGGGGTCGGGCGTGGACGTCGACAGCTGGTTCCTTGCCGCTGGGGAACGAGGGAACCCGGCAACGGCGCTGGATCGCCCTCGCCGAGCAGGTCTCGGATGGAGCGAGGGCAACCTGGTGGCGCCGCTGGTCCACGGCGCGAGTTACTACGCCGAGTTGCACCGGCGGATCGAGCAGATGGGCGGCGGCGACCTGGTGCTGTTCGTGGACTGGCGTGGAGACCCCGACGAACGCCTCGTCGGCTCACCTGAAAGTCAGGTTGGCGCGGTGCTGGCCCGGGCGGCGCGCCGCGGGGTCGACGTGCGGGGGTTGGTCTGGCGCTCCCACTGGGACCGGTTGGCCTTCTCCGGGAGGGAGAACAGGCACCTCGGTGAGGAAATCAACGCCGCCGGCGGCCAATGCGTGCTGGACATGCGTGTCCGCGTCGGGGGGTCCCACCACCAGAAGTTCGTCGTCCTGCGCCACCGGGACCGTCCAGAGCGCGACATCGCGTTCCTGGGCGGGATCGACCTGTGCCACAGCCGACGCGACGACGCCTGCCACCGCGGCGACCCCCAGCCTCAGCCGATGGCGGCCGTCTATGGGCGCCGGCCGCCTTGGCACGACGTGCAGCTGGCCATCACCGGCCCGGCCGTCGGTGACGTCGAGACCGTCTTCCGGGAGCGCTGGGACGACCCCCAGCCGTTGACCCGCTCCCCGCTGCGCTGGGTCGCGGACCGGGTTCACCGACCGCCGGTCCGGACCAGCCCGCTGCCCGCGCAGCGTCCCGACCCGGCGCCCACCGGCGCGCACCCCGTCCAGCTGCTGGCGACCTACCCGAAGCGGTTCGGTGGGTACCCATTCGCCCCGCGCGGCGAACGCAGCATCGCCCGCGGGTACACCAAGGCCATCCGCCAGGCCCGGGACCTGATCTACATCGAGGACCAGTACCTGTGGTCCCCGCAGGTGGCAGCAGAGTTTGCCGACGCCCTCGCCCGCCGACCCGGCCTGCACCTGATCGCCGTGCTGCCGCACTCCCCGGACCAGGACGGGCGCCTGTCGATGCCGCCCAACCTCCTGGGCCGCCAGCGCGTCATCGACCAGCTGCGTCGGGTCGCTCCCGCACGGGTGGCGTTCTACGGGATCGAGAACCTGCAGGGCCGACCCGTCTACGTCCACGCCAAGGTCTGCGTTGTCGACGACACCTGGGCATCGGTCGGGTCCGACAACTTCAACCGACGCTCCTGGACCCACGACTCCGAGCTGTCCGCGACCGTCTGCCACGCGGGCTACGCCCGCGAACTGCGGACCGTCTTGACCAGCGAGCACCTCGGCGCCGGCCACGAGAACCTCGAGATGGGCGCCACGTTCGCCACCCTCGCGGCCTCCGCCAGCGCCCTGCAGGACTGGCACGAGCGGGGCCGCGTCGGCCCGCGCCCACCAGGACGGCTGCGTCCGCTGGCCGAGCGAGCACTGGGGCCGTTCACCCGGGCGTGGGCCGACCCGCTCTACCGGCTGGTCTACGACCCGGACGGGCGCCCGCTCGGACTACGCCTACGCCACCGGATGTAACCCACCGCCCCGCCGGACACGACCACAGCCGGGCGGCCACCACGCCCGTCGACAACAGCCCACCGACAAGATCCCCGCTGAAGGACAGCCACCAACCCAAAACGCCCGATCTGGAGCCGCGTCCTGTCACGTGGGACGGCCAGGAGCCCCCCTGACGTGTCCGTAGCGGCGCCCCCGTTCGGTGACTCCTCTCGTTGGGTCTCGGCGGGCAAGCCGTCGGCGACATCAGTTCGAAATGCGGCGAGCTCGTGCTCGAGCCTCGTCTACTGGGTCCGCAGAGTAGCCACGGCAGTACCTGTCACACCGGCACATCACCAGCGGACTTCGTACCCACCTGGGTAGCGAGAACGGCTACCTGACCGGTCGCCCGCGGCGACGGCGTTCGCCAAGAACTGGCTCCTGGCCGACCGGCCACACGATCAGCGGGAGCTCCCGAAGCCTGATGGGCTCCGGTTTCCCCATCAATGGCGTGGGCCGGGTCGTACCCGGGGGCATGCCAGGTTCTGGGACCCATCGACGAGCCAGCAAGCCTGACCGCTGCGGTCACAGACGCCCTTGTCGTCACCTGGGAAGCCGCGCACGAGCGCGAGCGAGACCGTCAGGCGTTTTCGCGCCCCGCTGCTGAGTATGCCTGCATAGGTCGTGCACAGTGCGGTTCGACAGTTGCCGGGTGGCCGGTTCACGCAACCCGTCGGCCCCGACGCGTGGATGGAAGGTTGGGATGCATGGAGAACCGCCGCGACGGTGTGGACTTCGACGAGTCCCAGATGGAGGTCCGCGGCCAGCAGGAACATGCCGCGGGTCCGACAGCGGTTGCGGTCTCGATGTAAGAGGTCCTTGGAGCGGATGGGGCCCGCCCGTACCGCCAGGACCCTGTTGAAGCTCAACCAGGCCGAGGGCCTCGACTGCATGAGCTGCGCGTGGCCCGACCCTGACCCGGGCCACCGCCACGTGGCGGAGTTCTGCGAGAACGGGGCGAAGGCGGTGGCCGAAGAGGCCACCACCGACCGTGCCACCCCGGACTTCTTCGCGCGGCACAGCCTCGCCGACCTCGCCGCCCACTCCGAGTACTGGCTGGGGCCAGCAGGGCCGGATCGCGCCCGATGGTTAAGCGCCCCGGTGGCACCCACTACGCACCGATCGAGTGGGACGAGGCCTTCACCCTGATCGGCGCAGCCCGGTGGCCATCTCACCACGATGAGGGACCGTCGAGGACGCAGGTCATCGATGGACCTGACGATGGGGACTGAAC
>NZ_JBKJPP010000217.1:0-15656 GCF_046595215.1 Lapillicoccus sp.
AGCACGGTCGGAGTCCCACGGCCCCTTTGCGGCGAGGGCGCTTGCCGTGGGGTGCGGAAGTTGGTTGGGTCTAGAGGTGGTCGACCTCCAGCTGCTCCGGCACCAGCCGACGCTCACCGGCGCGCTGGTGCGCCTCGAGCCGATGGGCCCTCAGCACGTCGACGGACTGTGGCCGATGTTCGCCGACGAGGACGACACGAACGGCGGCGGGACGTTGCACGAGTTCACCCGCGGGCAGATCCGGGCCGGGATGGCGAGGTCGACCGAGCGGCACGACCGGGCCGACTGGGTCATCGTGCGGATCGCCGACGACGCAGTGCTCGGTGAGGCGGTGCTCATGGCGCTCGACGAGGATAACGCCTCGATGGCCTACCGCATCTCCCTGATCGGGCCCGAGGTCCACGGCCTGGGCTACGGCACCGAGACGACGCGGCTGGTCCGCGACTTCGCTCTCGGCCCCCTCGGCCTGCACCGGCTCGGCCTCGAGGTGAACTCCTTCAACGCGGCGGCGATCGCGGTCTACACGAAGGTCGGGTTCGTGCGGGAGGGCGTGCGCCGTGAGGCCGTCCTGCGTGACGGGACGTGGCACGACGTCCACGTCATGGCGATCATCGCCCGCGACCGCCGGCCCTGAGGGGCCGTCAGGGTCCGCGGGTCGGGTTCCCTCGTGCGCGGGACGGACGACGGGACGCTCGTGGCTCGGCACGCTCAGGACGACACCGTTCCGCCTCCGCGTCCCGTCGTTCGTCCCCGGCGGATCACCGCTACCCAAGGGGCATCCGGACACGGCATACCCGCGCCCGAACTAGACTTCACGGGTGCCCGCGTACCTCGACCACGCCGCGACGACTCCGATGTATCAGGAGGCGATCGAGGCCATGATGACGCAGCTGGGCACGGTCGGGAACGCGTCGTCGCTGCACACGTCCGGGCGGTCGGCCCGCCGGGTCGTCGAGGAGTCGCGCGAAACGATCGCGCAGGCCATCGCCTGCCGCCCGTCGGAGATCGTCTTCACGTCCGGGGGGACCGAGTCCGACAATCTGGCTCTGAAGGGGACCTTCTGGTCGCGTCGTGACGCCGACCCACGCCGGATCCGCCTGCTCGTCAGCGCGATCGAGCACCACGCCGTCCTCGACTGCGTCGACTTCCTGGTCGCCCACGACGGGGCCAAGGTTACCTGGCTGGACTGCGACGACGCCGGGTTCGTCGCCCCGGCGACGGTCCGGGCCGCCATCGAGCAGGACCCGGAGTCCGTGGCCCTCGTCTCGGTCATGTGGGCCAACAACGAGGTCGGCACGGTCCAGGACGTTGCGGGCATCACTGCGCTCGCCCACAAGTTCGGTGTCCCCGTCCACAGTGACGCGGTCCAGGCCCTCGGGCACCTGCCGCTGGACATCGCCGCGTCCGACACGGACCTCGTGTCGGTCACCGCCCACAAGACCGGCGGTCCGGTCGGGGTCGGGGCGCTGGTGGTCAAGCGGGACGCCCAGCTCGTGCCCCTGACCCACGGCGGGGGGCAGGAACGGCAGCTGCGCAGCGGGACGCTGGACGCCGCCGCCATCCGCGGGTTCGCGGTCGCGGTGCAGACGGCCGTGGCCGAGCTCGACACCGAGGCCGCGCGCCTGACCGGTCTGCGCGACGACCTGATCGCGGGCGCGATGGGGCTCGGCTTCGACATCCGCCCCGGCGGGTCCTGGACGCCGGGGGACCACGAGCACCGGTTGCCGGGCAACGCCCACCTGCTCGTCCCGGGCTGCGAGGGCGACTCGCTCCTCTACCTCCTCGACGCCGCCGGCATCGAGTGCTCGACCGGATCTGCCTGCCAGGCCGGCGTCCCACAGCCGAGCCACGTCCTGCTCGCGATGGGTCTGAGCGAGGCCCAGGCGCGGGGTGCCCTGCGGCTGACCCTCGGCCGCACCTCGACGCGTGACGATGTCGATGCCTTCCTCCAGGCGCTGCCGGCCGCGGTCGAGCGCGCCCGCCGGGCGTCCGGCGGCGCGTGATGCGCGTCGTGGCGGCGATGAGCGGGGGGGTGGACTCCGCCGTGGCGGCCGCGAGGATGGTCGACGCCGGCCACGAGGTCGTCGGCGTTCACCTCGCCCTGAGCCAGAACGCCGCGACGTTGCGCGAGAGTGCCCGCGGGTGCTGCACCGTCGAGGACGCCGGCGACGCCCGCCGGGTCGCGGACATGCTCGGCGTGCCCTTCTACGTCTGGGACATGGCGGCCCGGTTCAAGGCCGACATCATCGACGACTTCGTGGCGGAGTACGCCGCCGGGCGCACCCCCAACCCGTGCCTGCGCTGCAACGAGAAGATCAAGTTCGCCGCACTCCTCGACAAGGCGCTCGCGCTCGGGTTCGACGCCGTCGCGACCGGCCACTACGCGCAGATCGTGGAGGCGCGCGACGGGCGGCGCGAGCTGCACCGCGCCGTGGACATGGCCAAGGACCAGTCCTATGTGCTCGGCGTGCTCGAGGCGCACCAGCTGGCCCGATCGTTCTTCCCCCTCGGCGACACGACCAAGCCACAGATCCGCGAGGAGGCCCGGGCCAGAGGCTTCTTCGTCGCCAGCAAGCCGGACAGCCACGACATCTGCTTCATCGCCGACGGCAACACCAGGCAGTGGCTCACCGACCGGCTCGGCGAGCAGCCCGGTGCCATCGTCGACACGAGCGGGGCCGTGGTCGGCGAGCACGCCGGCGCCTACGCCTACACCGTCGGCCAGCGCCGCGGGCTCGGCCTGGCCAAGGACACCCTCGACGGCGTCCCCCGCTACGTCGTGGAGGTCGAGGCGCCGACCAACACGGTCGTCATCGGCACCAGGGACCTGCTCGGGGTCAACGCGATCACGGGCTCGCACGCCCGCTGGTGCGGCGCCGCCCCCGAGGGCGTCGTCTCCGTCGGCGCCCAGATCAGGGCCCACGGCGAGGAGGTCCCCGCGACCGCGTGGGCGGACGGCGACGTGGTGCACGTCCGTCTCGACGAGCGCGCCCGAGGCGTCGCGCCGGGCCAGTCCGTCGTCCTCTACGACGGGACCCGGGTGGTCGGGTCCGCCACCATCAGCGAGGTGTCGCTCGACCGCACCGCCGGCTGACACGGTCCGGCTGACGGAGGGGGTATGCCGTGGGCTCACCTGAAGGCGTCGACTGGACCGAGCCGGGTGGCGAGGTCCACATCACGCGCCGCGGCCAGTACGCGACAACGCTGCGCTGCAGAATCCGGATCTGGTGTCGGTGGTCCTTCGTGTCGGCGGCGTGTATGCGTGTTCCAGGTCCGTGTCGGTGCCGGGGACGCGGGCGGCGGGGACTCGACGCGCTCATGTGCCACTCCTCGCCAAAGACGTCTTGTGCCCGGGGACAGTCCTATCCGAGCGTTCCTGGAGGGACAAGTGGACGGCCGACCGGCCGGCATGAGCGTGCGCAGCCTTGGGTCCTCCGACCACGATCGCGTGGCCCCTCTGATGGGCGGACGTGGGCGAGTTCCTGCTGTCGCGCAGGGCCTTTCCATCCCGATCCCCGACCCGGCCCCATGAGCCGCCACGGTCACGGACAGCTTCTGCAGCGCGCGCCCGCCAGGTTGCGGCGCACCGGCAGACCGTGAACGACGCGATGGACATCTAGATCACTCAGCCACGCGCTGATCTCCGGATCCGTCAGCGACCGACAGCGCCTCTGTGTCCACCAAGCCGGAGTGGGCCGCCACCCCTCGATGGTCCCAGATGACACGAGATGGGAACCGTGACACGCCAATGACACGAATGTGGAACCGTGACACGAAATCGGGATTGCTCCTACTGGGTGCCACTGCTCGAAGCAGTGCATAGAGTGTTACGATCTGTCCTATGAGTTCGCTTACGATACGCACTGATCCCGAGGTGGAGCGCGCCCTGGAGGGGCTCACCCGCGGTGGTCTGTCGCGCTCTGAGGCGGCCAGGACGGCAATCCTTGAGGCCGACCGGGCGCACCGCCGGGCGCGTCTTCGAGCCGAGGCCGAGTCGCTGCGCAACGATCCTGAGGACGTCGCCGCGTCGCGTGAGCTGGCAGCGGAGATGGATGCCATTCGTGCGTGGTGACCTGTACCGGCTCCGCGCACCCAAGGACGTCCGTGGGCACGAGCAGGCCGGGACCCGGTTTGCGGTGGTGGTGCAGTCCGACGACCTCCCGCTGGCCACGTGGGTCGTCGCACCCACCTCCACAGGCAGGCGCGAGGCAACCTTTCGACCTGAGATCGAGATCGACGGCGTGAGAACCCGCGTGATGGTCGAGCAGCTCACCGTCGTCGATCCAGAGACCCGGTTGGGGCAGTTCGCTGGGCGGCTCGGCGCCGCAGAGTTGCGAGCCGTCAACACAGCGCTGATGACGGTGTTGGGCTTGGACTGACCGCCTGCTCGGATGACTCGTCGGAGATCGTCTTGGCGCGGCGCCGTCCCTAGCCGGCCTGGCGTTGTGATGCGTCAGTAACATCGTGTCGTGATCAGGCACCCGTGGAGCCGCCTGGTTGCCATGCTCGTTGACTGGGTCTGCATTCTCGCGTGGTTGGCGATCACCGCGGCCGTCGGTGTTCCTCTGTACCTCAGAGGTGCGACTCATCCCTTGAGCGCTTGCTTCGAATCTGGTTGCGGCGCTCATCACGGTCGTGCCGGCAACTTTGTGCTCGCCTGAGCGGGCCCTTGCCGTCCTCGCGGTGAGCGCGTCGCAGCCAGGCGCACCCTTGTCTGGGCAGCTGCCTGCGTGACCAACGTGGAGAGGCTCCGAGGAATCCGACGAGAGGAGTATGCCGTGGGCTCACCTGAAGGCTCTGCTGGACCGAGCGTGGTGGCGAGGTCGATGTCGGGCACCGCAGCCAGCACACGACGACGTCGGGCGGCGTGCCGCCTCCGAGTTCATCAAGGGCGTCGAGCGCGCAGACGGCAGGAGCTCATGGCGCGGGCGACCGGCCACGACGAGCGGGGCGACGGGCGGGCGGCAGCGGGCTGCACAGCATACCGTGTGGGCATGCCCCGCACCCTTGCCACCGCCACCAGTGTCGACCTGGACGCCCTCCTGGAGTTCGTCCGACCGCGTCACCACATGGTGCTCACGACCTTCCGGGCGGACGGGTTCCCGCAGAGCTCGCCGGTCTCCGGGGGCGTGGACGAGCAGGGGTGCATTGTCATCTCGAGCTATCCGGAGCGGGCGAAGTCGCGCAACGCCCACCGCGACCCACGGGCCAGCGTCGTCGTGCTCTCGGACGACTTCGGCAGCGCCTGGGTCCAGGTCGACGGGACGGTCGAGGTCATCGAGCTGCCGGAGGCCGTGGAAGCGCTGGTCGACTACTTCCGGGCGATCTCGGGGGAGCACCCCGACTGGGACGAGTACAGGCAGGCGATGGTCGACCAGGGCAAGTGCCTCATCAGGGTGACCCCGACGCGGTGGGGACCCGTGGCCACCGGCGGGTTCCCGCCCCGTCTCGCGGACCAGTGAGCACCTCCACCCGTCCCCGGCCCCCGAGAGCCGACGACGCAGGACGACCGGTGACGGCACGGGGACCGGACGGACAGGATGGGCGCGCCGGTGTCGTCGAGCCGGTCCGCGCGCTCTGCATGACCTTCCCCCGGACGCAGGAGCGGATCAGCCACGGCGAACCGGCGTGGTTCGTCGGCGGCAAGCGGATGTTCGTGATGTTGGCCGACCACCACCACGACGAGCGGGTCGCCCTCTGGGCCGCGGCCCAGGACGGGGTCCAGCGGCACCTGCTCGAGGACGACCCGTCCCGGTTCTTCCGGCCGCCCTACGTCGGCACGAGGGGGTGGATCGGGATCTGGCTCGACCACCGCCCGGACTGGGACCGCGTCGAGCTGCTCGTCGACGAGGCCTGGCGCAGCATCGCCGGACCCCGGCTCGTCAAGGCCCACGACGCCCAGCAATAGCCGGTGACGGCCCCACAGCAGTCCGTCGAGCTGGTCCCCGACGCTGCCGGCGATGCCGCCGTCCGGGCGCAGTGGGACGCCCTCGTGGCCGCCGACCTGCCCTCCCTGGCGCGCCATCCGTCGAGGAGCAACCGACCCCACATCACCGTCGTCGCCGCGCCGCTCGTCGACCCCGCGCAGGACGAGGCCCTCGAGGCGGCTCTCCCACCGCTGCTGCCGATCACCGTGCGGTGGGGCGCCGTGACGGTCTTCGGGCCGGGGCCGCACGCGGTCGTCCGGCTCGTCGAGGTCGCGCCGCCGCTGGCTCGGCTCAACGCACTGGCCGCCTCGATCATCGGTGTCCCGGCCGACCACCTCACGGCCCCCGGGCGCTGGTCGCCCCACCTCACGCTGGCTCGGCGGGTCTGCGCGGCCGACCTCGACGCGGTGCTCGCGGTGCTCGCTGCCTGGTCGCAGGAGGACGTCACCTTCGTGGCGGCCCGCCGCTGGGACCCGGCGACCCGTCAGGAGTGGGCCCTCGGCGGTGGCGGACGGCCGGCCCTGCCCTCCGCGCACCCCACGCCGGTGTCGCCGCCGTCGGCCGGCCCGCTCCGTGGATCCGGCACGCCCCGTGGATAGAGTCGCCGGATGACCACCGCGAGCGGCATCGGATCCTGGCCGGGCACGGATGTCCGCGAGACCCTGCGGGAGGTGCGGGATGCCCTCGGAGGTGACGCTGGCGAGGCGGAGACCGGCTGGCTTCCCTACCTCCCGGAGCTACCGGACCGCGGGCCGGGATCGGACGTCATCGGCCGCGCAGCCGGTCTCCTCGTCGAGCTGCCCGTCGACCTCCAGCCGATCGGGTGGCGCTTCGTCGACCGGCCCGGACTCGACGCCCACCGCACGGCGGCCTTCCTCAGCGAGGACCTCGACGAGCTGGCGGAGGCCTTCGACGGCTGGACCGGGCGGCTCAAGCTGCAGGTCGCCGGCCCGTGGACGCTCGCTGCGAGCGTGTGGCTGCACCGTGGTGAGCGCGCCGTCGTCGACGAGGGGGCCTCGCGGGACCTCGTCGACTCCCTGGCCGAGGGGGTGCGGCAGCACCTCGCGCAGGTCCGCCGGCTGGTGCCCGGCGCCCTGCTCGTCCTCCAGCTCGACGAGCCCTCCCTCCCGGCCGTCCTCGCCGGACACCTCCCGACCGCCTCCGGCTTCGGCACGATCCGCGCCGTTGACCGGCAGGTCGTGCTCGCCGGCCTCCAGGCCGTCCTGGGGGGAGCCGACGGCGGCGAGACGCTCATCCACTGCTGCGCCCCCGGCATACCGCTGCCGTTGCTGCGCCAGACCGGCGCCGACCTCGCGACGGACACCTCGCTCCTCGACGGGCGGGGCTGGGAGGAGGTCGCCGGCGGGATCGAGGACGGCATGACCCTGTATGCCGGGTGCGTCTCCACCGCTGGACCGGTGCCGCGCGCGCAGTCGGTCGCCGCCGGGCTGGTGTCGCGCTGGCGCGAGATCGGGCTGCCCACGACGACCCTCGGGGGGCTGGTCGTCACCCCTGCGTGCGGCATGGCGTCCGTCATCCCCCAGGTCGCGCGGGAGATCCAGCGGACCTGCGTCGACGCCGCGAAGGAACTGACCGAACGTGCCCTCGACTGACCCCCTTGCCGCGGCCGGCCCGAGGCTGCCCTGGCAGGCCAAGTTCGCCGCCCTGGCGGTGATCTGGGGTGCGAGCTTCCTGCTGATCAAGATCGGCCTCGAGGCACTGGCGCCGCTACAGGTCGCGACGCTGCGCGTCCTGTCGGGCACCGCGACGGTGCTCGTCGTGGTCGCCCTGACCGGTGTCCGGCTGCCGCGCTCGCGCCGGGTCTGGTGGCACCTCGGCGCGTCGGGCCTCTTCCTCTCGTCGCTGCCGTTCACCCTCTTCCCGCTCGGGGAGGAGCGGGTCAGCTCGGCCCTGGCGGGCATCGGCAACGCTACGACCCCGCTGGCCGCGGTGCTGTTCACGCTGCTCCTCCTGCCGGGGGAACGGCTCTCGCGCCGCAAGGTGTGGTCGGTGGTCGTCGGGTTCCTCGGCGTCGTCGTCATCGTGCAGCCGTGGGAGTCGGGCGGCCGGCCGGACCTGGTCGGCTTCGGGATGACCCTGTTGGCCGGGGCGTCCTACGGGTTGGGCTGGACCTACCTCAAGCGGTTCCTCGGGCCCGGCGACGCCGGTGGCCTCAGCCTGCCCGCGGCCCAGCTGCTGGTGTCGTCGGCGCAGCTGCTTGTGGTGGTCACGGTGTGGTGGCTGTTGCACCGCGACACGTTCGCCGCGCCGTGGTCGACCGTGCCCGGCTCCGGCCCGGCGTCACTGCCGGTCGTGGCGGTGCTCGCACTGGGGGTGGTCGGCACCGGGGTGGCCTTCTCGCTCCAGTTCGACGTCGTGCGGGCGGTCGGACCGACGGTGGCGGCCACGGTGACCTACGTCATCCCCGTCGTCGCGGTCCTGCTCGGCGTCGCGTTCCTGCACGAGCGGTTGCGCTGGCCCCAGGTCGTCGGCGCCGCGATCGTCCTCGCGGCGGCTGTCGTGACGGGTCTGCCGCAGCAGCGCCGCGGCGGCGGGAGGCGCCTCAGCCGGCGAGCGCCGACCCGGTCCCCCACTGGTCGAAGGTGACGTTCCAGTCCGTCCAGCCGTTGCCGGCCTCGAGCCCTCTGGCGGTCCCGCCAACCACGACGGATCGCCGACCCTGACGGTGCCGAAGAGGCAGGCGGCGTCGGCGTCGCTCATCCCGATGCAGCCGTGGCTGACGGACAGCTGCCCGTAGGTCTCGTTGCCGGCGGCGACGCTGTCGACGTCGACACCCACGGCGACCCTGGTGCCCGGCTGCCAGTAGGTGGCAGGGCGCCAGTGCGCCTCGTTGCTGCTGATCCAGTTCCAGGACCCGGCCTGCTGAGGGTCGACGTCACCGTCATCCGCTTCTCGAAGGTGGCCTTGTCCTTCACCGGGACGTCGAAGTGGACGATCACCGACATGGCGATGCCGACGGTCGAGCCGTCGGCGATGATCTGGGGGAAGATCTGCTGCTTCTTGGACAGGTCCTGTGTCGTGAAGGTCGAGTGCTGGGTCGACTCTGCGCCCTCGGGGTTCTTGCCGGTCATCGACAGCGAGTAGGTCGTCCCGGGCTCGAGGAGGCGGCCCGCGGCCCACTTCTCGCCAGCCGGGTCGAGGGCGCCCTCGACGTTGACGTCGCCCTTCTTCGGGTCCTGGTAGGTCAGGACCACGTCGCTGACCGTGCCGTTGGACGCGGCGACGGACACCACCGTGTCGACCGGCACCGGGGACTGTGGTGAGACGCTCGGCGTCAGCACGACGGAGGGCGCAGCCGTGGTGGCGGGGCTCTGGGGGGTCGGCGAGGAGACGGAGCGGCTGGACGCCACGGGCCCGCCCGTGCCGGGGGCGGTGGACCCGGGGCCGGCGCTGCAGGCACCGAGGAGGCCGACGAGGGTCATCGTGACGGCCGTCACGGCGAGTCGAGGTGCGTTCCCAGCGTGCGAGATGCAACCGCCTCTCGAGGAGACCAACAAAGCCTGCGGACACAGGCAAACCCACGACACAGTGTCCCCCGGCAGGAGGACCGCACCACATCTCACGTCGGCGCGCCGGGAGGCCGTGGAGTTGTCGGGACGGTGCGGCAGGATGAGCGGGTGGCGAAGGCACCCAGCACCCCCAGCACCTCGGCCCCGACCGACCCGAGTCCGTCTCTCGAGGCCGGGACGGGGGTGCCCGCGGACGTCCTCCACGAGTGGGCGGACCTGGCCGAGCAGGCGCGCGGCCACCAGTTCGCCTATCACGTGAGGGATCGGCCGACGGTCAGCGACGGCGACTACGACCGGCTCATGCGAGACCTCGCGGCGCTCGAGGGGGCGCACCCCACGTTGCGCACCCCGGACAGCCCGACGCAGCAGGTGGGCGGCGCGTCGTTCTCGACCGACTTCACCGCGGTCGACCACCTGGAGCGGATGCTCAGCCTCGACAACGCCTTCTCCGACGAGGAGCTCGCCGCCTGGGCCGAGCGGGTGACCCGCGGCGCCGGCACCGGCTTCCACTTCCTCACCGAGCTTAAGATCGACGGCCTCGCGATCAACCTGCTCTACGAGGACGGGCGCCTCACGCGGGCGCTGACCCGCGGGGACGGGCGCACCGGGGAGGACGTCACCCACAACGTGCGCACGATCCACGGCATACCGCACCGGTTGTCCGGCGACGACGTGCCAGCGCAGGTCGAGGTGCGCGGCGAGGTGTTCTTCCCGGTGGCGGCCTTCGCCGAGCTCAACGCCGGGCTCGTCGCCGCAGGCAGGGCGCCGTTCGCCAACCCCCGCAACGCCGCCGCGGGGTCGCTGCGGATGAAGGACCCCCGGGTCACCGCCTCCCGCCCGCTGCGGATGCTCGTGCACGGCATCGGGGCGCGGGTCGGGTTCGACATCACCCGCCAGAGCGAGGCGTATGCCGCGCTCAAGGCGTGGGGGCTGCCCACCTCGGAGCACAGCAAGGTCCTGGACACGATCGAGGAGGTGGCGGCCTACGCCGCCCACTACGGGGAGCACCGGCATTCGGTGGAGCACGAGCTCGACGGCGTCGTCGTCAAGGTCGACGAGGTCAGCGTCCAGCGCCGGCTGGGCTCGACGTCGCGGGCGCCGCGTTGGGCCATCGCGTTCAAGTACCCCCCCGAGGAGGTCAACACGAGGCTGCTCGACATCCAGGTCAACGTCGGGCGCACGGGGCGGGTGACCCCGTTCGGCGTGATGGAACCCGTCGCCGTCGCCGGGTCCACCGTCGAGATGGCCACGCTGCACAACGCGTTCGAGGTCAGGCGCAAGGGCGTCCTGATCGGGGACACCGTCGTCCTGCGCAAGGCCGGCGACGTCATCCCCGAGATCGTCGGGCCGGTCGTCGAGCTGCGTGACGGCACCGAGCGCGAGTTCGTCATGCCGACGCACTGCCCCTCCTGCGGCACCGGGCTCGCCCCGCAGAAGGAGGGCGACAAGGACCTACGCTGCCCCAACTCGCGCTCCTGCCCCGCCCAGCTGCGCGAGCGGCTGTCGGGCCTGGCCGGACGCGGGGCCTTCGACATCGAGGCGCTGGGGTGGGAGGGCGCCGGGGCGCTGCTCGAGGCGGGCGTCGTCACCGACGAGGGCGACCTCTTCGCGCTGACGAGGCAGCAGATCGGCCAGGCGGGGCTTTTCACCCGCGCGGCGAGGAAGACCGACCCCGAGGATTCCGTCGTCGACGGCAAGGTGCTGTCCGCCAACGGCACCAAGCTCGTCGACAACCTCGCGAGGGCCAGCGCGCAGCCGTTGTGGCGGGTGCTGGTGGCCCTGTCGATCCGCCACGTCGGACCGAGCGCCGCGCGCGCGCTGGCGGCGCACTTCACCTCGATGGAGCGCATT
Source organism: Lapillicoccus sp. (assembly GCF_046595215.1). NCBI lineage: Bacteria > Bacillati > Actinomycetota > Actinomycetes > Micrococcales > Intrasporangiaceae > Lapillicoccus > Lapillicoccus sp. Next base: position 11,309 of record NZ_JBKJPP010000217.1, read on the forward strand.
CGGACCGCCTCGAGGGAGGAGCTGTCCGAGGCGGAGGGCGTCGGCGCCGTCATCGCCGACTCGGTCATCGAGTGGTTCGGCGTCGACTGGCACGAGGCGATCGTCGACAAGTGGAGGGACGCCGGCGTCCGGATGGAGGACGACCGCGACGAGTCGCTCGAGCGGACCCTCGCGGGCCTGACCATCGTCGTCACCGGCTCGCTCGAGGGCTTCTCCCGGGACGAGTCGAAGGAGGCCATTCTCGCCCGTGGCGGGAAGGCATCGGGGTCGGTGTCGAAGAAGACCGACTACGTCGTCGTCGGCGAGAACGCCGGGACGAAGGCCGCGAAGGCGGCGGAGCTCGGTGTGCCGGTGCTCGACGAGGCGGGCTTCCGCACGCTGCTCGAGTCGGGCTCCACGGACTGACCCAGATCTGGGCCCGGTCGGCCGATCACGCCAGGGGGTTGGGGTGGCCGCCGCGCACCCGGCTCAGCTTCAAGAGCTCCTGAGCCGCCGCCCGTCTGGCCTGAGTCCCGTCACCGCTGGCTCGCCCCGAGACGGCGCGGTAGTCGGCTACTACGCGTGACGTAGTGGGTTCGTCGGGCCGGATCCCGTTGGCAGTGGCCGGTGCTCGCGGTCATCGTCACCGCGACGGTCGTCAGGTTGTCCTGGCTGATGGTGCCGCCGCACACGAGCAGCGACGCCTACCGCTATGCCGGGGACGGCCGGGTCCAGCTCTGCGGGAGGTCGCCCCATCGGTTCGCACCGCTCGACGACCGACTCCCGGACCTGCGCGACCCCTGCTCGTCCCCCGCCTCCGATTTTCCGACTCCGATCGTGCGCGGCGGGCCGACTGAGATCCCCGCCGTGTTGCTTGCTCGCCTCGCCCTGTCCGAGTCCCTGCGCGGACACAGGCGCGGCGAGGTCGCCGTTGCCGACGCACTTGCGCGGATCGTCGGTGCAACGCAAACGGTGGCCGCAGGGCTTGTCGTCGTTGACGCCCTGCATGAGCGGGTTGCCCGGATCTACGGGTCGCTGGGGTTCCGCCCCATCCCCGGCAGCCTGCTGCTCGTCCAGAAGCTCACCGACATCGAGGCCGCGCTCCGGGAGACGGAATGACCGGCGTCGGCGGTGGGCTCGGACTCGTGGCCACCGCCACGTCGGTGCCGATGTGGTGATCAGCCGAAGTTGCCCGAAGTGGTCACCCGTGGCGACGGTTCACCGGACGCAGCGGGACTGCGCGACGGATGGCCGCGAACGGGCACCATAGACTGGCTGCCATGTCTTCCTTGTCCCGCGACGACGTCGCGCACCTGGCCGACCTGGCCCGCATCGACCTGAGCGACGCCGAGCTGGACCGGATGCTTGGCGAGCTCACGGTCATCCTCGACTCGGTGGCGCGGGTGCAGCAGGCACCGACCGACGGGGTCGAGCCGATGTCGCACCCGCTGCCGCTGACCAACGTCACCCGCCCCGACGTCGTCCGCCCCGGGCTGACTGCCGAGCAGGCCCTGTCCGGGGCCCCACAGCGTGAGCAGCAGCGCTTCTCCGTGCCCCGGATCCTGACCGAGGACTGACCGAGCGCTCCGGTGCCGGGTGACCACCTCCGGTGCGCCGCAGCGGAACCCAGCCCCCACGGCATACCCCCCCGACATCACAAGAGGCCCGAACGTGACCACTGACCTGACCCGCCTGAGTGCCGCCGACATGGCGAGCCTCCTCGCGTCCAAGGAGGTCAGCTCCGTCGAGCTGACCCGCGCGCACCTCGAGCGCACCGACGCCGTCGACGGCGCCGTCCACTCCTACCTGCACGTCGACCGCGAGGGCGCCCTCGAGCAGGCCCGCGCCGTCGACGGGCGCCGTGCCGCGGGCGAGGACCTCGACGTCCTCGCGGGCGTGCCCATCGCGGTGAAGGACATCGTCGCGACCCAGGGCCTGCCGACGACGTGCGGCTCGAAGATCCTCGAGGGCTGGGTGCCGCCCTACGACGCGACCCTGGTGCGCAGGCTGCGCGAGGCGGGCCTGCCGATCCTCGGCAAGACCAACATGGACGAGTTCGCGATGGGCTCCTCGACCGAGCACTCCGCCTGGGGCCCCAGCCACAACCCGTGGGACCTCGACCGGATCCCCGGTGGCTCCGGCGGTGGCTCGTCCAGCGTCGTCGCGAGCTTCCAGGCGCCGCTGGCGATCGGCACGGACACGGGGGGCTCGATCCGCCAACCGGCTGCGGTGACCGGCACGGTCGGGACCAAGCCGACCTACGGCGGCGTCTCGCGCTACGGTCTCGTCGCCCTCGCCTCCAGCCTCGACCAAGCCGGGCCGTGCACTCGCAGCGTCCTCGACGCCGCGCTGCTCCACTCGCTCATCGGCGGTCACGACCCGCTCGACTCGACGTCGATCGACGCGCCGGTGCCCCCGGTCGTCGAGGCGGCCCGTCGCGCCGACGTCTCGGGGATGACGATCGGGGTCGTCACGCAGCTCGGCGGCGAGGGATACCAGGCGGGGGTCCGGGCCCGCTTCGAGGAGTCGGTCCAGCTGCTTGTCGACGGCGGCGCGAAGGTCGTCGAGGTCGACTGCCCCAACTTTGACTACGCCCTCTCGGCCTACTACCTCATCCTCCCCAGCGAGGCCTCGAGCAACCTCGCCAAGTTCGACGCGATGCGTTACGGGATGCGGGTGCTCCCGTCCGGGGTCGACGACCCGAGCGCCGAGCAGGTGATGGCGGCCACGCGCGACGCGGGCTTCGGCGACGAGGTCAAGCGGCGCATCATCCTGGGCACCTACGCGCTGTCGTCGGGCTACTACGGCGCCTGCTACGGCCAGGCGCAGAAGGTCCGACGCCTCATCGCCGACGACTTCACCCGGGCCTTCGAGGTGGCCGATGTCCTCGTCTCACCGACGGCGCCGACGACGGCCTTCCGCATCGGCGAGAAGCTCGACGACCCGATGGCCATGTACCTCAACGACATTGCCACGATCCCGGCCAACCTCGCGGGGGTCCCGGGGATGTCGCTGCCCAGTGGCCTCGCCGACGAGGACGGCCTGCCGACCGGCATCCAGATCCTCGCGCCGGCGACCAGGGACGAGCGCCTGTATGCCGTGGGCGCGGCCCTCGAAGGCGCCCTCGTGGAGCGGTGGGGCGGACCCCTGCTCGACCGGGCCCCGTCACTGACCCCGCCGTTCACCGCGCCACCCACGACGTCCAAGGAGGCGTGACCATGGCTGCCACCGAAGCAGTGCTGACCTACGACGAGGCGCTCGGGTCGTTCGACCCGGTCATGGGCCTCGAGGTTCACGTCGAGCTGGGCACGGCGACGAAGATGTTCTGCGCCTGCGCCACCGGGTTCGGCGCGGACCCCAACACCCAGGTCTGCCCCGTGTGCCTCGGGCTGCCCGGCGCGCTGCCCGTCGTCAACGAGAGGGCCGTCGAGTCGGCGATCCGGATCGGGCTCGCGCTGAACTGCGAGATCGCGCCGTGGTGCCGCTTCGCCCGCAAGAACTACTTCTACCCCGACATGCCGAAGAACTTCCAGACGTCGCAGTACGACGAGCCGATTGCCTTCGAGGGCCACCTCGACGTCGAGCTCGACGACGGCACGACCTACCGCGTGGAGATCGAGCGGGCCCACATGGAGGAGGACACCGGCAAGTCGCTGCACGTCGGCGGCGCCACCGGGCGCATCCATGGCGCCGACCACTCCCTGGTCGACTACAACCGCGCCGGCATCCCGCTGGTCGAGATCGTCACGAAGCCGATGCTCGGCGCGGGGGAGCGTGCGCCCGAGGTCGCCAAGGCCTACGTCTCCGCGCTGCGCGACCTGCTCAAGGCGCTCGACGTCTCCGACGTCAAGATGGAGCAGGGCTCGATGCGCTGCGACGTCAACCTGTCTCTGCGACCGAAGGTCGACGGCGGGGCCGGTGCCCAGGACGCGGTCCGGCTCGGCACCCGGACCGAGACCAAGAACGTCAACTCGCTGCGCTCGGTGGAGCGGGCGGTGCGGTCCGAGGTCGAGCGGCAGGCCCACCGGCTGCGCCACGGCGAGCGGATCGTCCAGGAGACGCGGCACTTCCACGAGGACACCGGGAAGTCGACGTCCGGCCGCAGCAAGGAGGAGGCCACCGACTACCGGTACTTCCCCGAGCCCGACCTGGTCCCGGTGGCGCCGGACGCGGCCTGGATTGCCGAGATCGGCGCCGCGTTGCCGGAGCTGCCCGCGGCCCGCCGCAGCCGGTTGCGCGCGGAGCTGGGCCTGAGCGCCGACGAACTGCTGGCGCTGGTCAACGCCGGAGCGGTGGATGCCTTCGCCGACACAGTCGCTGCCGGCGCGCCGGCAGCCGAGGCGCGCAACTGGTGGCTGGGCTATCTTGC
>NZ_JBKJPP010000035.1:0-60048 GCF_046595215.1 Lapillicoccus sp.
GGGCGGCTCGGCAGGCAACGGTTCCTCGTACGCCGAGCGGCGGTCCGACCACAGGGTCCACGCCAACACGCCGCCGAGGACCCCCAGAACCAGGCAGACCACGAGCGAGGTGAGGTCTAAGAGCCAAAGGGGCTGTAGCTACGGGCGGCGGTCGGGTCCCGACGCAACTGGACGTATCCCACTGCGACGGTGATGGGCCCTGCCAGCTCCATCAGGCTGAACAGGGCGGTCGCGCAGAACGCTCCCAGGTGAAGCCGCGGGGAACGGGCCGATCCAGCATTCGGCTCAGCGCGACCAGGGCGAAGGCGCCCAGCGCCGCCAGGGTGGCCACGCTGGACAAGGCGCCGGGGCCGGTGCCGACCCACCACGTCGCGCGGTCCACGAACGGCAGGTCGGGCGGCGGGGGCAGGCTCGGATCGCCGTACGGGCCGTTGCCCCCGAAGAACACCACGAGAGCGGCCTGGATGGCGCGATGACGAGGGCCATGCTGGAGCTGCTTCGGGCGGTGATCGCCAACAACCGCGCAGGTGGCTGGCGCAAGATCCAGTCTGCTGACTAACCGCCTCACCCCACAGCGGTGAACTCCGCCGAATGCCGCTGGCCCCCTTACGGGTGCCGCTCCTTGGCCCGTGGCAGGCCCCCGCCGCAGCGAGGCACCGATCTCTGCCGCGGCGGATGGCGCGGAGCGACCGCCCTGGCGGTGTAGCGGTCATTGCGATGCGCGGACGCTCGACTGGTCGTCAGGCTTCCTGCGACGATGTGTCCATGTCCATGGAGGTGTGGTGGCCCAGGTTGCGACATGAGACCCGAGACTGGCTTATCGCCAACAACGGCGACGCCCTGCCGGTTTCGGTCGTTGCTGAGATCACGCGGGCCGGCGGCTTGGTGGGGACCGACGCGTGGTGGGTCGGCCAGAACGGGCCCACCGGCTTCTACCTGTCCGACGCAGCGGTCGACTGGATCGAGGAGGTGGCGAACGGAGAGACACCCGCGGCCGGTACAACGGCTGATTGACGTGGCTACGCTCGCCCGACTCGGCCGCTATCGGGGCGGCTACGCTCGCCCGACTCTGCCGCGAAGCGGAGGTCGAGCTCGCCGAGACTAGCGCGTTCCTCACGGTGTGGAGCGAGTGCGTCCGGACCTTCTGAATCCAAGACGCCGATCCTTCGCTGCCCCCGCATCCGTGGTCAGCCCTACGCTGAGCCTCGGACCCAACATCCGACGGCGCCCGCTGCGACTGCCAGCTCGCCCTCGCGCCGAGAAGAGGAAACATGAGCGACACCATGGGCATGGTCACATGGGGCATTGACCTGTCTACCAAGCCCAAGAAGTGCGCCGCCGTGGCGATCCGTTGGGATGCGGGGCTCCCCGAGGTGGTTGACGTCAGGACTCCATTGGCGCCTGAGGCGATTGTCAGCCTCATCGCCTCCGAGGATGCGCAGTTCGCGGTTGACGTCCCCTTCGGATGGCCAGAGGCCTTCGTCGAGTTCATTGCGGCGCATCGAGACCATGGTCGAGTGCCGCCGAGGGACCGGGAGCGTTGGCGCAAGGAGACACTCGCTCGCCGCGCGGGCGACCAACGGCTCCAGGAATACGGGGCCCTGCCACTGCCGGCCTCCTTCGACAGGCTCGGCAAGACCGCCGTGATGTGGTCAGCGATCGAATACGACCTGCGTAAGCGCGGCCTCGACGTCGACCGTTCAGGTGTGACCGGTCGCGTCTGCGAGACCTATCCGACCGCAGCGCTGGTCGCGTGGTCCCTGCCCAAGAGGAAGCCGACGCTGGCGCTCATCGAGCAGGCCTTTCCTTTCCTTACCATCGGGCAGGACTGGCGAAAGCCCCTGTCGACGGACGACGCCTGTGACGCCCTGGTCTGTGCGCTGACAGCCCGAGCTAAGGTCTTGGGACTCACGGTGGTGCCCGACGATGTTGACCAGGCCAGGCGGGAGGGCTGGATCCACATCACGGACCAGGACCCACGGGCTCTGCTGGATCCGGAGAAGGCGATGGCGTGGCTTTCGGTGCCGCTCTACGTTCCGTCCCTCGAGGACCTCAGCGAAGACGGGCCCAAGCAGACCTTCGACTTCTGGCGGGAGGACGGCACGCAGGTCGACACCCTCAAGGACTATGCCGGGGGAGGTGCACTCGACCAGGCAGCCGCAGAGATCATTCGCTACTCCTATCCGGGCGCCGTCCCGGCGACACTTTCCCGCGAGGCCTGGTCCCTCCTGGCCGAGAGTCCCTCCCGCTGAAAAGGCACGTCGGAAGATCTCACTTGCCGCGAGCGTCCCACGTCCTCTACCCGCGGTGAATGTGGGTCAAGGGGGGCCGGTGCAGTGGTTGCCGGTCGTCGGGAGCCGGGTTGCGGCCTCCGTGAAGACCGGGAGCAGCGCCCCCTCGGGCGCATAACGTCGGGGGACCAGCACCTCGATGGCGGGCACGCGACCGTAGGTGACGAACTTCGAGCCGTCGGTGAGCTCCGTGAGCACCCAGTCGATCCCGTTGACGCTCAGGCAGCTGTCCGTCGTGGGCCCGGGCGTGGCGACACCGCACCGAGCCACGATCGCCGGGTCGCCCCAGGCGCGGACTGCGGGGGACTGCGGTGATACATCCACGGGGCTCAGGCCCGACACGGTGGTCGGCCAGGCGCCGGACGCAGCGGTGCACGACGCGTCGGAGGCGAGCTGGGGCACGGTCACCTCGACGCTGCGGGAGCAGCCGGCGAGACCGACCAGACCCAGCAGGACCGGCACAACCACCCGGTATGCCGAGCGGCCGGCCGAACGATGTGGCCGCAGCGAACGGGTCGCTGCGGCCACCGTGATGTTCGAGAAGGTGCTCAGATGTGGACCACCGTGCACGTCAGTGTGCGGGTGATGCCCGGCACGTCCTGGATCTTGGCGATCACCAGCTTGCCGAGCTCGTCGACCGTGTTGGCCTCGACGCGGGCGATGACGTCGTAGGGGCCGGTGACGTCCTCGGCCAACGCCACTCCCGAGATCCCGGCAATCGCCTCGGCCACCGATGCAGCCTTGCCGACCTCGGTCTGAATCAGGATGTAGGCCTGAACCACCACGACACACCTCGTTTCTCTGGTTGGCCGGGGCCTCGGTGCCCCGCGGAACCACGCGAGCGCAAGCGCCCTCAGCGCAGACGCTACCGTGCGCGTGACGGTTTCGTCCCGGGAGGTCCGCATCGCGAGGGCCCTCGTCTGTGCAGAGGAGTCGACGTGGGACAGGAGGACGTGGAGCAGGAGGACGCGGGGCCGCAGGACGTGGCGCACGAGCAAGGTCGGGGGCGCACGCTCGCGGAGCTGAGCGAGGAGGCGTTGCTCGATGAGATCTTCCCCCTCCTGGCGGGCGGCCCGGAAGTCGTCGTCGGCCCGGGAGATGACACGGCCGTCCTCGCCACCCCGAGCGGGTCGGTCATCGCGACGACCGACGCCATGGTCCGCGGTCGCGACTGGCGCGACGACTGGTCGAGCGGGCACGACGTCGGGGCCAAGGTCGTGGCGCAGAACCTCGCCGACGTCGCTGCCATGGGCGGGCGACCGACCGGCCTGCTGATCACCCTCGTCGCGGACGTCGCGACGCCGGTGGCGTGGGTCCTCGACCTGGCCCGCGGCGTCGGCGAGGCCGCGCGGGCCGCCGGGTGCACGGTGTTGGGGGGCGACCTGTCGTCAGCGCAACCGGGCACGCTGGTGGTCTCGGTCACCGCGCTGGGGTCGCTGGACGGGCGTTCGCCCGTGCTTCGCTCCGGTGCCCACCCGGGAGACGTCATCGCGGTCGCGGGGACGCTCGGTCTCGCCGCGGCCGGGTGGAGGCTGCTCGAGAGAGGACGGGCGGAGGCGGACCCGGAGGCGGTGGCTCTGCAACGTCGGCCCAGTCCACCGCTCGCCCAGGGCCGGATCGCCGCCGAGGGCGGTGCGACGGCGATGCTCGACCTGTCCGACGGGCTGCTGCGTGACGCCGCGCGCGTCGCGCGGGCGAGCGCGGTGTGCCTGCACCTCGACAGCGCGGCTCTCGCCGCCGACATTGCGCGACTCGAGCCCTCAATGGGCCCGGCGCTGGCCCGCGAGTGCGTGCTGGCGGGGGGCGAGGAGCACTCGCTGCTCGCCACCTTCCCACCGGACCGGGTGCTGCCGGCGGGCTGGCGGGCGGTGGGAGTCGTCGGCGACGGCGCGGGGGTCACCCTCGACGGTCATCCCGAACGGGCCCGCGGCTGGGACCACTTCGCGCCGGCCACCGACTGATCCGGGGGAAGCAGGCGACTGGTCAGGGTAAGCGGATTGAGCCGGGCAGGCAGAAGGCCGGCCACCCGGATGGGTGCCGGCCCGTGCCGAAGGTCAGACGCTCAGCGGGTGACCTTGCCCGCCTTGAGGCAGGACGTGCAGACGTTCTGGCGCTTGGGGGTCACGCCACCGACAATGGTCCGGACGCGCTGGATGTTGGGGTTCCAACGGCGCTTGGTGCGTCGGTGCGAGTGCGAGATGCTGTGACCGAAGCTCGGTCCCTTGCCGCAGACATCACAGTTGGCAGCCACGGTGGATCTCCTGAAAACTCGAATGTGTGAATCGGGGAAACGTATCGGCGCCAGGCGCAGTCGTGCAGGCGCCACTGGCGGGAACCGGTCAAGAGTAGCCGACGGGGGGCGGGCGGACCAAAACGGAAGGCGCGGGCCGATGCCGTCTCCGTCGTCGTCGCCCACGAGTAGCCTGCATCGATGCACCGACCACGCCAGGTCGGGGAACGGGGAGGCACCACGTGACGCGAGAGACGGCCGACGACCCGGCGATCCTCACCCGGCTCGACGCCGTCGCGGCCAGGCGGTGGGCAGTCGTGACCCGGGCAGCCTTTGCCAGCCGCCGCGCCGAGATCGACGCGCTCAACGTCTTCCCCGTGCCCGACGGCGACACGGGCACCAACCTCTACCTCACCTTCGACGCTGCCCTCGACGCGGCCCGCACCGACTACGAGGCGAGGTCGGGTGCCGGGACGCCCGACCCCGTGTTGGCGCTCGTCCGCGAGTCGGAGGTCTTCGCCAAGGCGCTCCTGCTCACGGCACGCGGCAACTCGGGTGTCATCCTCAGCCAGATCTTCCGGGGCTTCGCCGACGAGGTCGCGGCCGGAGGGGGTCAGCCCCTCGACGGCGCCGGGCTCGCCGCGGCCCTCGCCCGGGCGGACACCCTGGCCTGGGCGAGCGTCACGAGGCCGGTCGAGGGCACCATCCTGTCGGTCTCCCGGGCTGCGGCCAGGGTCGCGGCCACAGCCGGCCCGACGGTGTATGCCGTGACGCTGGCGGCGCTCGCCGCGGCGCGGGACGCGCTGGCCGCCACCCCGGGTCAGCTCCCCGCGCTGGCTCGTGCCGGGGTGGTCGACGCCGGCGGCGCCGGCTACGTCCTGCTGCTCGAGGCGCTCGAACGTGTCGTCACGGGCGACCTCGGGACCGAGCCGCTCCCGGGGGAGGACCCCCTCAAGCGACGGCCCGGCTGGGCCCAGCACATCGCCGTCCCGAGCAGGGCGGGACGTGACCTCGATCCCGGCGGCCCGGCATACGAGGTGATGTACCTGCTCGGCGACACTGGTGACACGGCGGTCGCCGCCCTGCGGGCCCGCCTGGACGGGCTCGGCGACTCGCTGCTGGTCGTCGGCTCGGGGGACCTGTGGAACGTCCACGTCCACGTCGACGACGTCGGCGCAGCCATCGAGGCGGGCATCGAGGCGGGCCGGCCGCACCGGATCCGGGTGACCCACTTCCACGACCAGACCCAGCCCCACCCCGAGGCCCTGGCCCAGGCCGTCGTCGCGTGCGCCGCCGGCGAGGGACTCGCGGGCGTGTTCCGTGCAGCCGGGGCACGGGTCGTCATGAGCGGACCGCGGCGGCGCGCCTCAGCGGGCCAGCTGCTCGAGGCGGCTCGGGCCACCGGGGCCGGCTCGGTCCTGCTCCTGCCCAACGACGCCGACACGGTCCTGGCGGCGGGTGCGGCGGCCAGGGTCGCCACCGAGGAGGGCCTCGACATCCGGGTCGTCCCCGCCCGCACAGCCGTCCAGGGGATCGCGGCCCTGGCGGTCTTCGCGCCCGACCAGAGTCTGTCCGACAACGCGCTGGCGATGACCAGCGCCGCCGCGGCCACCCGCAACGGCGCCGTCACCACCGCCACCAAGGAGGCGTTGACCTCCGCCGGGTGGTGCCACGTCGGCGACGTGCTCGGCATCGTGGACGGCGACGTCGCCGTCATCGGCAGCGACCTGCACCAGGTCGGCGGCGAGGTGGTCGAGCTGCTGCTGTCGAGCGGTGGCGAGCTGCTCACCGTGGTCAGCGGCGAGGACGCACCCCCCAAGCTCGGCGAGGACGTCGCCACCAGTGCCAGGATCCGCCGGCGGGAGCTCGAGGTGACCCAGCTCTACGGCGGTCAGCCCGTCTATCCGCTGATGCTGGGGGTGGAGTAGGCATGCTGCTCACCGAGGACTCGGCGATCGCCAAGGTCTCCGGGGCCAAGGCCGCGCCCCTGCTCGAGAAGAACAAGGGGATCCGCACCGTCGGCGACCTCCTCGAGTTCGTCCCCCGCAAGTACCTTCGGCCCAACGAGCTGAGCGACCTGTCCGGGCTCTCGGAGGGTGATCCCGTCGTGGTCGTGGCCCGGGTCGAGCAGGCAACCACCAGGCCGATGCGCAACCGGCCCCGGCAGGAGATGCTCACGGCTGTCATCACCGACGGGACCCACCAGCTGGACCTCACCTTCTTCAAGGCCTGGGGGCACAAGGGCAAGCTCGTCCCGGGCCGGGTGGGCATGTTCATCGGGACGGTGGGTCGCTACGGCGGGCGCTGGCAGCTGACCCACCCGGAGTACGAGCTGCTCGGCGACGGCTTCGACAAGGTCGACGCCTACCTCGAGCACCTCGTCCCGATCTACTCGTCCACGGGCAAGGTTCAGTCCTTCCACATTCGCGGGATGGTCAAGCACGCCCTCGACTCGATCAGCGAGATCCGCGAGCCGCTGCCCGAGGAGCTGCTCGTCAAGCGCGGCCTCCTCGGCCGGAGCGCGGCCCTCGAGCTGATCCACCGGCCTCGTCTCGACGATGACCCGGGCCTGGGGCTGAACCGGCTCCGTTACGACGAGGCGTTCGTCCTCCAGACGATCCTCGCGCAGCGGCGCAAGGCCGTGGAGTCGCTGGAGGCCACCGCGCGACTGCCCCGTCCCGGCGGGCTGCTCGAGGCGTTCGACGCCCGGCTGCCCTTCGAGCTGACGACGGGTCAGCGCGAGATCGGCGCCCTCCTGGAGTCCGAGCTGGCCCGCAGCCGGCCGATGCACCGCCTCCTGCAGGGCGAGGTCGGCTCGGGCAAGACCGTCGTCGCCCTGCGCGCGATGCTTGCCGTCGTGGATGCCGGGGGGCAGGCCGCCCTCCTCGCTCCCACGGAGGTCCTCGCCATGCAGCACCACCGTTCGATCACGGCGATGCTCGGCGACCTGGCGATGGGCGGGATGCTCGGCGGCAGCGACCTCGGCACCACCGTCGCACTGCTCACCGGCGGTCAGTCGGCGGCGGCCCGACGATCGAGCCTCAACGACGCGGTCACCGGCGACGCCGGCATCGTCATCGGGACCCACGCCCTGATCCAGAAGCACGTCGCCTTCCTCGACCTCGCCCTGGTCGTCGTCGACGAGCAGCACCGCTTCGGTGTGGAACAGCGAGATGCGTTGCGCGAGAAGGGAAGGACGCCGCCCCACCTGCTCGTCATGACGGCCACCCCCATCCCCCGCACCGTCGCGATGACCGTGTTCGGCGACATGGAGACCTCAACCCTGCGCGAGCTGCCGAAGGGCCGCTCGCCCATCGAGACGCACATCGTCGAGGTCGGCAGGCCGGCCTGGGTGCAGCGGACCTGGCAGCGGATCGCCGAGGAGGTGGGCCAGGGCCACCAGGCCTACGTCGTCTGTCCGAAGATCGGCGAGCCCGAGCCCGAGCCTGGGCTCGAGGCCGGTGCCGGCGGGGCGACCGGGACGACACCCGTGGATCCGGCACCGGGTGATGACAACGACATCGAGTGGGCCGACGAAGCGGAGGACGGCGCGCCTGCCAAGGAGCTGACCGGCGTCTACGTCATGCTCGACGAGCTCGCGCAGAACCCGGCGATGGCTGGGCTGCGGCTCGAGGTCCTCCACGGCCGGCTCGATGCCGACACCAAGGACAGGGCGATGCAGGCTTTCGCGGCGGGCGACATCGACGTCCTCGTCTCGACGACGGTCATCGAGGTGGGGGTCGATGTGGCCAACGCCTCGGTGATGGTCGTCATGGACGCCGACCGCTTTGGGATCTCCCAGCTGCACCAGCTGCGCGGCCGGGTCGGCCGTGGTGGCGTCCAGGGACTGTGCCTGCTCATGACCGACGCCGAGCCAGGCACTGACGCGCGCGAGCGGCTCGAGGCGGTCGAGGCGACGACGGATGGTTTCGAGCTCGCCCGCCGCGACCTCCAGCTGCGCCGCGAGGGCAACGTCCTCGGCGCCCGACAGAGCGGGCGCTCGACATCGATCCGGTTCCTGCGGATGGGCAACCGCGACGACGAGGAGCTCATCGCGCTCGCCCGCGAGGACGCCAGTGCGCTCATCGAGCAGGACCCCACGCTCGCGGCGCATCCCCAGCTGGCAGCGCGGGTGGCCATCCGCCTCGACGAGGAGCAAGCGGCATACCTGGAACGCGGTTGAGGTGACCCGCATCATCAGCGGCTCGGCGGGCGGTCGCCGGCTGCAGACCCCGCCGGGAGTCGGCACCCGTCCGACCTCCGACCGGGTCCGGGAGGCGCTCTTCTCCCGGCTCGAGCACCTCGACGTGCTGACGGGCGCGCGGGTCCTCGACCTGTATGCCGGGTCGGGGGCGCTTGGTCTCGAGGCCGCGAGCCGGGGGGCGGCATCGGTCCTGCTGGTCGAGTCCAACCGGGCCGCCGCGGCGGTCGCGCGCGCCAACGCTGACGTCATCGGACGGCCGGGTCTGCGGGTCCGGGCCGAGACCGTCGAGCGTGTCCTCGCCGTCGCCCCGGTCAGCGGGGACCGGGTGGACCTCGCGCTGCTCGACCCGCCCTACGACGTCGATGAGGAGGCCCTGGCTGCGGTGCTCGCCCTGCTCGTGACCGGGCAGTGGCTGGCGCCTCATGCGATCGTCGTCGTCGAGCGCTCGTCGCGCAGTCCGGAGCCGCGCTGGCTCGCCCCGCTGACCCCGATGGGTCAACGACGTTACGGCGAGACGACGATCTGGTTCGCCGACGTCCCCGGCCCGGTAGCGTGATCGCGTGACGAGCAGCAGCCAACGACGACGATGCGTGTGCCCGGGTTCCTACGACCCGGTGACCAACGGCCACGTCGACGTCGTGCGAAGGGCGGCCGCGCTCTTCGACGAGGTCGTGGTGGTCGTGCTGCACAACCCGGCCAAGGAGGGGACCTTCTCCATCGACGAGCGGATGAGCCTGCTCGCCGCCTCCCTGGCCGGGGTGGACAACATCCGGTTCGAGGCCGTCGCGGACCGGCTCCTCGTCGACGTCTGCACCGAGCTCGACGCCCACGCCATCGTCAAGGGACTGCGCGGGGGGACCGACTTCGCCTATGAGCTGCCGATGGCGTTGATGAACAAGCACCTCACCGGCGTCGAGACGATCTTCATGCCGGGCGACCCGCGCTTCGAGCACGTCTCGAGCTCACTGGTCAAGGAGGTCGTCAGGTATGGCGGCGACGTCACGGGACTCATCCCGGACGCCGTCCTGACGGCGCTGAAGTCGAAGTTCGCCTAGCTCGAGGGCGCCCGGGCGCGGTGATTGCGGCGAGCACGCCTTGGTATGCCGTCTCTGTCTCGCCGAAGCGGGTGTGGACGACGGTTGCTCGTGGACGCTCGGCCAGCACCGCCAGAAGACGGTCGTACATCCGCGCGAGCCCCTTCGACCCGGCGACCATCTGCACGGCCTCTCGGTGGTGAACGGCCAGGACGACCGCCTCTCCCCTCGCCTGAAACCGGGCGACGGCATTCGCCTTGCTGTCCATCAGAACGACCTCGCAGACCGTTGGCCCCCGTTGAATGTGGCCGCCGAGGAGGTGCACTCTTGCCATCTCCAGCGCCATCGTGCGGGCGAGCAGACCCGACTCCGTTTCATGACTGTCCCAGCGGCCGATCAAACGTCGGACCCCGTCGAGATCCAGGCAGAGGGCCAGCGGACGGTCCCGGACATAACGGCGCAAGCGTCGACTTGCCGATGCCGGGATGTCGAGCACGATCACCGCAACATCATTCTGGTATGACGATGCGACGCGCGACCACCTGGGACACCGGCGTGCATGGCAGGTCGGGGAACTCGCGGCGCAGGGCGGCGTCATGACTGGTCGGCAGCGTGTCCATTGCCAGCGCTGCGCGGGACTGCCGGCCAAGTTCCGGCTTGATCCGACCGACGGTGTTCGCCATGAGATGGAGCATGGAGCGCGGCACGTTCTTGGGTGTGCCCGTCCAGCCGTGGTGAGCCATGACCATCTCGGCGAGCCGAGTCAGAGTCTCCGGTTCGGGGCCGCAGAGTTCGAGGACTCGGCCGCGCAGGCTGTTGTCGACGACTGCGCGTTCGACGACCGCCGCCACGTCCTCGACACTCACCCACGAGATGGGGTTGTCCCCCCGACCGAAGACTCGTGGTTTTCCGGACCTGCCGGCAGTCTGCTCCAGAAGGCCAATCCAGGTCTCGGCGTAGGCATCCGATCGCAAGATCGTCCACTGGCAGCTGCCCGATCGAAGTCGCTGCTCGGCGGCGAACTTCATCCGCATCAGCTCCATCCCGCTGCCGGCCGAGGCGCCGATCACGGACAGCATCACCATGTCCGCGCCGGCCCGTTCTGCAGCGTCGATGAGGTGGATGTTGCCGTCCCGGTCCACGGACTGCGGTGTGACGCCTCCCCGTCCGGCGAATCCCTGGATCGCCGAGACGACGACGTCCACTCCCTCCATCGGCGCGACGAGGCTCGCGGGATCGCGAACGTCTCCCTGGACGACCTCAACCCCGCCGTCCAGCGTCCCGGGGTTGGCCGCGAGACCACGGCTCAGCACGCAGACCGCGAGTCCGCGGCGGTGCAGACGGTTCGCCACGCTGCTACCGAGGCGCCCGGAGCCACCCACGACCAGGATCATGAACGAGGGAGGTTCAGCAGCTGCTGAACGGCACGGTCTGCATCCACTCCGCCGCGGTTGACGGGCTCGAGATAGAAGCGCACGGCGCTGGCGCGCTCGCCGTCGACCGTGAACACCATGACTCCGCGCATGAGGTGCTCGCCTCCGTCGAGCCGTGTCCCCCTCATTTCCCACTCCGACCAGACGGTGTCACCGACCTGGTCGCTGCGGACCACCTGCGCCACGATGTCCGGGACAGCGGCGAAGATCCGTGTCCAGTTCCGTCTGACCTGCTCGAGGCCCCGAAAGTCGCGTTCGGGGTGGACGGGGGTCTCGTTGACGTAGTCCGGGGTGAAGCAGTCGACCAGTCGCTCGATGTGGTGGGAGTTGGTCGCCGCACAGAGGTGGTCTGCGAAGTTGCGACGTCGCTCGGCTGTCCGGTCCATCACGAAGACCTCCTCGAATTCGATACAGTTAGCTGTATTCAATAGGAGTGTGAACCTGATGACCCATCACGTCAAGAGTCGACGACGCTACGACTCCGCCAAACGGCGGACCGATGCTCGCGCCCGGCGGGAGGCCGTCCTCACGGCGGCGCGCCATCTCTTCCTGGATGACGGCTTCGCGCCCACCACGGTGTCGGCAGTGGCCAGCCGAGCCGGCGTCTCTGAGGAGATGGTCTACAAGAACTTCGGAGGCAAGACGGGCCTGGTCCGGGCTCTGCACGACGAGGCCCTGCTCGGTGACGGCCCCGTCCCCGCGGAGCGCCGGTCGGACAGCCTCCGGGAATCCGCGGACGCCCGCGAGGTCGTCCGCGGATGGTCGATCCTCTCGATGGAGGTCGCGTCGAGGGTGTCTCCCATTGCGCTCCTGGTGCGGGACGCCGCACTGGTCGACCCCAGGATGGGCGGACTGCTCGCTGAGCTGGACGATCGCCGCCACCGCAGAATGGCTGACAACGCACAGTTTCTTCACTCCGCCGGTCATCTGAGACCCGAGGTGACCGAAGAGGAGGCAACAGACCTCATGTGGTCGGTGACCTCCCCCGAGATGTTCGAGCTGCTCGTCCGGCGTCGCGGCTGGTCGCTCGAGCGGTACGCCGGCTTCGTCTACCGCACCATCGCCTACGGGCTGCTGGCTATCGTCTGAGCACGTCTCGAAGGCCGGCCCTCTTGCAGGGGCAGTGGGGATGCCCCGAGGCTTATCGCCCGTTCTCCCACAGGCCGACTGTGTTGTCCTCGATGTCGGCGAAGTACGCGGCGAATCCCGCGCTGCCGACGGGCATCCGTCCGCGGACCATGTGACCGCCGAGGTCTGCTACCGCCGGAAGCACCCGGCCGATGTCGTCGACCTCGATCGTTACCACGGGCGGTCGATGGTCCAGTGGTCGATGGCTCAGTCGTCGAGGGCAGAATATTCACCAAGGTGTATCCCCCGCCGGGGACACTGTTGACCTGCCAGCCGAACCCGTCGCGGTAGACCTTTTCGGCACGCGACAGGGCGTCGGCCGGCAACTCAACGTCCACGACACGTCCGCTCACGCCCAGCCTCGATCCAACGAGTTGACCGTCAAACTTACGTTGTCCGACAACGACTGGCCATCGGCGCGAAGGACGCCGCATTTGGTCGTCTCCGAACGTCGCTTCTTGCCATGCCTCCCACCTCAAACGGACAAGGCGCGAAGTCGCCCCGCGATGAGTGCCACGTTCACAACCATCGGACCCTGACCCAGCCCAAGGGCCGAGACCGTCACCTGATGCTGCAGCCAACTGCCCCCAATAGCAACGATGTTCCGCGACCGTAGGCGATCAGCCCAGAGGCGCAGAAACCATTTTCCGCCATTTCGTGGATGTCTTGTAGGCCCAGCGGGTTGGGAGTAGCGTCTGGCCTGCGGCACGCCCAGGGCTTCCCTAGGTGAGCATTCGCCCCCCCGCTCCGAGCGACCGTACTGGAGCGGTTATGACGCGAAGGAATGTGTGGGTCACACTGGCAGCGGGGGCTGTGGCGGCGATGAGCGCATTGGGGCTCGCGACCCCCAGCCAAGCGTCTGGCGGCGGGCACGACGGGCAAGAGATCACGATCCTCGATGACTGCCACGCGGCGTCGTTCAACGCAATTTTTCCTGGCGTCTGCGTCGGTGAGGGTGAGACCACCTTCAGTGCCTTCATCGCCGAGCTGACGGCCACCAGGAAGGCGGCTGAGTGGAGGTTCGACCCGTCGAAGCTGACCATCCGCGGGGGACGGCCAGTGATCCTGGAGAACGACGGCGGCGAGACGCACACCTTCACCATGGTCAAAGCCTTTGGCGGTGGCTTCATCGCGCCGTTGAACCAGCTTTCGGGCAACCCGGTCCCGGCAGGAGAGTGCGCGTCCACGCTGCCCAGCGGCGAACTGGCGCCCATGCCTCCGTCGCCGGTCAACGTGTTCGTCGCCGCAGACAAGGAAGCCTCGTTCCAGACCGCGGGGCTGAAGCCAGGAACCTACATGTTCGAATGCTGCATCCACCCGTGGATGCGAGTCGTCCTGACCGTCAGGTAGCTCCCCAGGACTGGCAGCCGCTCTGGTGCAGCCGTCGGTCATCCCTCGGCGGCGTCGGCTGGTTGAGGAGGGTCTGGCGCCTGCGCGCGGGCGGTCGCGAGAGGCGCTTCGCGACGGGTTGATGATCTCGGGGCACGCCGTCCGGGGTGAGGGCCGGGACCGTCCGGACCCCGAGGAAGTCATGAGGCACGCACCCGGCATACGGTGATTTGGGGCAGAAGCGCTCGCTCGGGTAATGTGGCCCGTCGGTCTCCGTCCGTCCTGGGCGTGGGCCGCACCTTCGACACATGTGGACGTCATGACTCGCCTCGACCCTCGCAAGCCCTTGGTCTTCGACGCCAGGGAGCTTCAGCGGCAGCCGGGGTCCATGCACGAGATGTCACGCGTCGTCGAGGCACCCGAGGAGTTCGGCACCGACATCTTCGCCGTCCCGGTGGGCGCGCCCATCGAGGTCGAGCTACGCCTGGAGTCGGTCGTCGAGGGTGTCCTTGTGACCGGTTCGGCCCGTGCCACGGCGACCGGGGCGTGCGTGCGGTGCCTGGAGCCCGCCACCAAGCTGGTGGCGGTCACCTTCCAAGAGCTGTTCGCCTACGCAGACCGGGCGGCGCACCACCACGAGGTGGACATCGACTCGGACGACGACGACGTCTACGAGCTCGTGGGCGACCTGATCGACCTCGAGACCGTGCTGCGGGACGCCGTGGTGCCCGCACTGCCGTTCCAGCCGGTATGCCGTGCCAGCTGCCCCGGGCTGTGCTCCGAGTGCGGAGCGCTCCTCGCTGAGGACCCCGACCACCACCATGACCTGCTCGACCCGAGGTGGGCCGCGCTCAACGGCCTGCTCGCCGGCACCACCCCTGACTCACCGGGATCATCCGACCCTGCTGTAACCGAAGAGAAGAGGAACTGACGTGGCCGTCCCGAAGCGGAAGACGTCGCGATCCAATACCCGTTCGCGGCGCGCGAACTGGAAGGCGACCGCTGCCACGCTCACCACGTGCCCGCAGTGTGGTGCGAACATGCAGCCGCACATCGCGTGCCCGTCGTGCGGCACCTACAAGGGCCGTCACTACGCGACCGCCGAGCGCACCGAGCACCAGGCCTGAACGACGGCCACCCATGACGTCGGTGTCCGAGCCCCCGCGGCCGGTCGACGCGCTGGCCGACTACCTCCTCGAGGTGGTCGGTGAGCGGGTCGACGAGCCGCTACTGGGGCGTGCCCTGACGCACCGCTCGTACGCCTACGAGAACGGCGGCCTACCCAACAACGAGCGCCTCGAGTTCCTCGGTGACTCGGTGTTGGGGCTCATCGTGACCGACACCCTCTACCGGGCCCACCCCGACCTGCCCGAGGGACAGCTCGCCAAGCTGCGCGCGGCCGTGGTCAACATGCGGGCGCTCGCCGACGTGGCCCGCACCATCGACCTCGGCAGCTATCTGTTGCTCGGCCGCGGTGAGGAGTCCACCGGTGGGCGGGACAAGGCCTCGATCCTCGCCGACACCATGGAGGCCCTCATCGGCACCGTCTTCGTCTCCCTGGGCCTGCCGGCGGCCGGCGCCTTCATCCACCACCTCTTCGACCCCCTGATGGCCTCGTCGGCGACCCTCGGCGCCGCCCTCGACTGGAAGACCAGCCTCCAGGAGATCGCGGCCGCGACGTCGCTCGGCTCGCCCGAATACCGTGTGGAGGAGTCCGGGCCGGACCACGAGAAGACCTTCGTCGCCCGGGCGGTCGTTGGGGCCGAGGTGCTCGGGGAGGGCGCCGGCCGGAGCAAGAAGGAGGCCGAGCAGCGTGCCGCCGAGCAGGCCTGGTCCGCGCTCGACAGCCGACGCACCCTGGCCGCCAAGCTGGGCGTCCACCCCGCCTGAGGCACCCACCCGAGATGCCCACCTGAGATGCCCACCTGAGATGCCTGAGCTGCCCGAGGTCGAGGTCGTGCGACGTGGTCTGGCCGAGCACGTCGTCGGCCGACGGATCGAGCACGTCGAGTTCCGCGGGGCCCGCGTCGTGCGCCGGCACGTCCCCGGCGCGGCCGACCTCGCGGACCGGGTCGCGGGCGCCGACGTGGAGAGCGCGCGACGGCGCGGCAAGTACCTCTGGCTCGTCCTGCGGGCCCCAGACGGCCACAAGCAGGCCCTGCTGATGCATCTCGGGATGAGCGGCCAGCTCCTCGTCGAGCCGGCCGACGCCCCCGACGAGAAGCACCTGCACGCCCGGTTCACCTTCGCCGACGACGGCCCCGAGCTGAGGTTCGTCGACCAGCGCACCTTCGGCGGAATGTCACTGGCGGAGCTGCGCGAGGACGGCATACCGGAGACGGTGGGGCACATCGCGCCTGACCCGCTCGAGCAGGCTTGGGACGAGGCGGCCGTCGTCGCCCGGATGAGGGGCCGTGACAGCGCCGTCAAGCGGGCCCTGCTCGACCAGTCGCTGGTCTCCGGCGTCGGGAACATCTATGCCGACGAGGCACTGTGGCGCGCGGCGATCCACGGCGAGCGGCTCGCCTCCAGCCTGACGAAGCCCGCGCTGGCTCGGCTGCTGCGACACGCGCGCGACGTCATGCTCGAAGCCCTGGACCAGGGGGGGACGAGCTTCGACGCGCTCTACGTCAACGTCAACGGGGCCTCGGGCTACTTCGACCGGTCGCTCGACGCCTACGGACAGGAGGGCCGACCCTGCCGGCGGTGCGGGGCGCCGATCCGGCGCGAGGCGTTCATGAACCGCTCCTCCTACTCGTGCCCCCGGTGCCAGCCGCGACCGAGGCCGAGGCCGCCGGTTAGGATCCCTCGGTGAGCACCTCGCCCCTCTCGACCACGCCCCTCTCACCGTTACCGCTTCCCACCAACGACGAGGCGCAGGCCTGGCTCGACGAGCGGTGCCGGGTCAACCTCGGCGAGGCCCGCCGACTCGTCGACGAGATCAAGGGTGACCGGCCCACGGACGCGCTCGAGCTGCTGCGCCGGTGGAACCACGTGAGCACCGCCATCAGCAACGTCGCGTCCTGCTCCTCGCTCTTCAGCGAGGTCCACCCCGTCGAGGCCGTCCGCACCCGCGCCGAGGGGGCCATGCAGGAGGTCCAGAAGCTCGACACCGACCTCAGCCTCGACAAGGACCTCTACGAGGTGTTCGCCGCCGTCGACCCGTCCGGGCTCGATGAGCTCGCCGCCCGGGTCCTCGACAAGACCCTGCTGGACTTCCGTCGTGGAGGCGTCGACCGGGACGACGCGACCCGTGCGCGCGTGACGGAGCTCTCGGAACGGGCGATCGTCGTCGGGCAGGAGTTCAGCAAGAACATCCGTGACGACGTGCGCATCGTCCGGGTCACCCCCGACAAGCTCGACGGGCTGCCCCAGGACTGGATCGACGCGCACCCGGTGGGTGAGGACGGGCTCGTCACGCTGACCACCGACTATCCCGACGTCATCCCCTTCTCGACCTTCGGCAAGGACGCGGCGACGCGGCGCGACCTGCGGGTCACCTTCCTCAACCGGGCCTACCCCGCCAACGACGTCCTGCTCAAGGAGCTCTTCGAGATCCGTCGCGAGCACGCGAGCATCCTCGGCTACGCCAACTGGGCCGACTACGACGCCGAGGTCAAGATGATCAAGGACGGTGACGCGATCCCGACCTTCATCGACAAGATCGCGGCGGCGGCGCTGGAGTCCGGACAGCGCGACCGGGACGTCGTGCTCGCGCGGCTGCGGCAGGACGTGCCCGGAGCATCGACCATCGACGGCGCCGACCTGATGTTCTACGCCGAGGCGGTCCGCCGGGAGAACTTCGAGGTCGACGCCCAGACGGTGCGCACCTACTTCGACTTCGCACGGGTCCGCCAGGGCCTGCTCGACGTCACCGGCCGACTCTTCGGACTGACCTACCGCCCTGCGGAGGACGCCGTGCTCTGGGACGGCGACGTCGCGGCATACGACGTCTTCCTCGCCGGCACGCCCGAGGCGGAGGGTGAGGCGCTGGGCCGGATCTACCTTGACCTCCACCCGCGTGAGGGCAAGTACAAGCACGCCGCCCAGTTCGACCTCGTGCGGGGCGTCGCCGGGCGGCAGCTCGCCGAGGGCGTGCTCGTCTGCAACTTCCCCCGGGGGCTGATGGAGCACGACGACGTGGTGACGCTGTTCCACGAGTTCGGACACCTCGTGCACCACGTGCTCGCCGGGAGGGGGGAGTGGGTGCGCTTCTCCGGGGTGGCGACGGAGTGGGACTTCGTCGAGGCGCCGAGCCAGATGCTCGAGGAGTGGGCCTGGGACGCCGACATCCTGCGGACCTTCGCGGTCGACGCGTCCGGCAACCGGATCCCGGCCGAGCTGGTCGCGAAGATGCGCCGGGCGGATGACTTCGGCAAGGGCTACGACGCCCGGACCCAGATGTTCTACGCCTCGATGTCCTACTGGTTCCACGTCGAGACCCCCGCCGACCTCACCGAGCGCACCCGCGAGCTGCAGGCGAAGTACAGCCTCTTCCCCTACATCGAGGGCACCCACATGCCGGCGAGCTTCGGCCACCTGGAGGGCTACGGCTCGGGCTACTACACCTACATGTGGTCGATGGTCATCGCCAAGGACATGTTCAGCGCCTTCGACAAGGCCGACATGTTCGACCCCGAGGTCGCCGGGCGCTACCGGGACCGGGTGCTGGCCCGGGGCGGTCAGCAGGACGCAGCCGACCTCGTCGCCGGTTTCCTCGACCGGCCCTACACCTTCGACTCGTATGCCGCGTGGCTGGCTGAGTGACGGCCCACCAGTCGGTCGTGTCAGTAGGCGGGGAGGTCCTTCAGCGCGACCGTGACGCCGGTCTGGCGCTCGCTGAGCGCGGCCATGGCAGCGCGGACCGTCTTGGAGAACAGGTGCGCCCCGGTGATCCCGGGGTGGATGCCGTCGGACTGCAGGAGGTTTGGCTGAGCCCGGATCGCGGTGTTCCAGTCGGCGACGATGACGTTGGGCCGGGTCGCGGCAGCCCGGGCGACGGCGGCGTTGGCCTCGTCGATCCATGACGCCTTGCCGTAGATGTTGACGAGCACCACCATCCGGTCGGGGCCGAGCGCGTCGAGGACCTGACCGAGGACCGCCTCGTCGACGCCGGCGTTGGTGCCGAAGGCGAGGACGACCCCACGTCGCACGTCGGCGCCCCGCCCGGAGACCGCGGCGAGTCCGTCGCTCCAGCGCCGGTTGGACTTGCCGTCCATTCGCATGCCGGGGAAGTAGTACTCGAGAGCGTTCACGCTCGCGACCATCATCGAGTCGCCGAAGCCGTCGATCTGCGGCCCGGTGGGCATCGTCCAGACTCCGGCTGGCGGCACCGGACGGGTCGGCGCGGGCGCGGTGGTGCCCGGCGTCGGCGTGGAAGGCACCGGCGTGGGCGGCGCCGCAGCGGGTGTGGGCCCGGCGGTCGTCGGCCCGGATGGTGCGGGGAGGACCGCCCCGCCGCCGGGTGCGGCCGGCGAGCCCCCGGCATACGCAGAGTTGTCGTCGAGCAGACGCTGGGTCTCGCTGCGGTCGGGCGCCGTGAGGACGAGCACGGTGGTGACCACGAGCATCAGCGCGACGCTGCCGGCAACGACGCGGGGGACCTTCGTGAAGGGTGAGGCCATGCCCCGCCCGATCATCCGCGCGACCTCGCGGAAACCCCAGGCGCGGACGGGGGCCTCGACGAAGCGGTAGGACAGGTCGGCGAGCGCGAGGGTGACCAGGACGCACCACAGGCGGCTCGCGAGGTGGCCCGGGGTGCCGGGAGCGGTGCGGATGTCCTCCCCGACGATGACGATCACGGGCCAGTGCCAGAGGTAGATGCCGTAGGAGCGCCGGCCGACCCACCCGAGCACGGGGGCCCCCATGAGCCGGCGCCAGCGGGACGTCTCCTCGCCCACCGGCAGCAGCCCCGCGACGAGGACCGCGGTGGCCACCGAGGCGAGGGCGATGCCGCCGCGGAAGGTCAGCGGTGTCTCCTCCGTCAACGTCATGGCGAGGACCGCGAGGATCGCGAGGGACCCGGCGATGGCCGGTCGCCGCCAGCGCTGCCAGGCGTCCGTGCCGAGCCAGGCCCGGCGCGGCGAGGCCCAGGCGAAGGCCAGGGCAGCCCCGAGCATCAGGCCCATGAGGTGGGTGTCGGTGCCGTAGTAGACCCGGGTCGCGTCCCGGCCCGGGACGAACCACGCGGCCATCAGCGCCGTCGACACCGCCGCCGCAGCGAGGGTGAGGCCGAGGCGGACCCGCAGGGCCACGGCGGAGGCGACGAGCCCGGCGACGGCCAGCGGCCACAGCGCGTAGAACTGCTCCTCGACGGCCAGCGACCAGAAGTTCATGAACAGCTGCGGCGAGGTCTGGTCGAAATAGCTGCTCCCCGCGCCGATCTCGACCCAGTTCGTCGAGAAGGTCAGGGCGCCGGCGACCTGTCGGGGCAGGTGGACGAGCAGGTCGCGGTGGACCAGTCGGGCGACGAGGATGCTCACCGTCACGCACACGGCGAGCGCCGGCAGCAGCCGTCGCGCGCGCCGGACCCAGAAGCGCGTGAGGTCGATGGTCCCGCGGGTCGAGGCCTCGCGTTGCAGCAGCGAGGTGATGAGGAAGCCGGACACCACGAAGAACACGTCGACGCCGAGGAAGCCGCCGGGCAGCCACGCGGGGTCGAGGTGGTAGGCGACGACGGCGATGATGGCCAGGGCCCGCAGCCCGTCGAGCCCGTCCAGGTGGCTCATCGCACTGGTCGCGCGGGCGCGTGAGGTCGCCCCGCCATCGGCCGACACCGTTGCTCCCTGAGTGACCGTCCGCTCCAGCGTGGACACCAGCACCGTCCTCGTCCGTGGGTCCGCGGCGGCCAGCTGCCCGTGGTCGCCTCTTTTCGGAGCATAAGGAACCAGACCGGGTATGCCGTGCAGGCGCGCGGGGCGGTGGGCGGACGCCATGATCGACTCACTCGCTCGGCATCCTCCACGCCGCTGCGTATGGTCCACACCATGGAGCGCGCCACGATCTTCGTCCGCGGGCAGGTCCAGGGGGTCGGCTTCCGGTGGTGGACCCGGGCGCGTGCCCTGGAGCTCGGCCTCGTCGGCCATGCCCGGAACATGCCAGACGGACGGGTCGAGGTCGTCGCCCAAGGGGAGGGGGCGGCCATCGGCGGGCTCGTGGACCTGATCGGAGAACGGCCGAGCCGCACCGGGCGCCCGGGTGACGTCGCCGCAGTCGTCACCCAGTGGTCCGGGGCGCGCGGGGGCGTGACCCAGTTCGTCGCGAAGTAGCCGGGCCACGTCGGGCCGACCGGACGAGACGCAGTCCGGCGAGAAGGAGGAGGCATAGAACACTGCGTCAACCACGACGTGAGACGTGCCGACCAGCATCCGGGCGGCCCGGCATACCCTGTTGGCCGTGAGTGACGTCCCCCCGGAGCTGGCCAGGCTGCGCAGCAGCATCGACAACATCGACGCTGCCCTGATCCACCTGCTCGCCGAGCGCTTCAAGGCGACCCAGCAGGTCGGGGTGCTCAAGGCGGAGCGCTCGATGCCCCCGGCGGACCCGGGCCGGGAGGAGCAGCAGATCGCCCGCCTCCGCCAGCTCGCGCAGGAGGCGGGCCTCGACCCGATCTTTGCGGAGAAGTTCCTCGGCTTTGTCGTGGCCGAGGTCATCCGTCATCACGAGGACATCGCCGACCGGGTCCGGCCCTGACCCGCTCATGACGCGGCCGCCACCGACTTCACATCAGTCCCAGCAGCCCCTCCCGACCCTCGAACCACCGGGCCGTCCGGTTGCCGGGCCGGGCGCGATCTCGCCGGTAGGGTGAGCGGGATCGAAGCCGGCCGGACGCCCGTCCGTGCGGGCGCCGCCGCCGAGAGGGCCCTCCGCTCGTGTACGTCAAGAGCCTGACGCTCAAGGGCTTCAAGTCCTTCGCCTCCGCGACCAACCTGCGGCTCGAGCCGGGGATCACCTGCATCGTCGGCCCGAACGGCTCCGGCAAGTCCAACGTCGTCGACGCCCTCGCCTGGGTCATGGGCGAGCAGGGCGCGAAGTCGCTGCGCGGCGGCAAGATGGAGGACGTCATCTTCGCCGGCACGGCCGGTCGGGCCCCCCTCGGGCGGGCCGAGGTCACGCTGACGATCGACAACAGCGACGGCGCCCTCCCGATCGACTACACCGAGGTGACGCTCTCGCGCACGATGTTCCGCAACGGCGGCTCGGAGTACGCCATCAACGGGACGGCGTCCCGGCTGCTGGACATCCAGGAACTGTTGTCCGACAGCGGGATCGGCCGCGAGATGCACGTCATCGTCGGTCAGGGCCAGCTCGACGCGGTGCTGCGGGCGACTCCCGAGGAGCGGCGCGGCTTCATCGAGGAGGCCGCCGGTGTCCTCAAGCACCGCAAGCGCAAGGAACGTGCGCTGCGCAAGCTCGAGGCGATGGACCTCAACCTCACCCGCATCAACGACCTCACCGGCGAGATCCGGCGCCAGCTCGGCCCGCTCGGTCGCCAGGCGGAGACGGCCCGGCGGGCCGCGGTGATCCAGGCCGACGAACGCGACGCCCGGCTGCGGCTGCTCGCCGACGACCTCATCCAGCTCAGCTCGACGCTCGAGCAGGAGGTCGCCGACGAGACGGCGCTCATCGCCCGGCGGAGCGAGGTGGAGCAGGGTCTGACCGGCCTCGGCGCCCGGTTGGCCGCGCTCGATAGCGACGCCGAGCAGGCGCGCCCTGAGCTGACCCGGGCCCAGGAGCGCTGGTATGCCCTGGCCCGCCTGACCGAGCGGCTCGCCGCCACCGGCTCGCTCGCCGCCGAACGAGTCCGCCTCCTGTCCGAGGACGACCCTGCCGAGGAGGGCGCCGGGACATCCACCCGGGACCCCGAGCGGCTCCGGGCCCAGGCCGTCGAGGTCCGCAGCCAGCACGAAGCCCTGGCAGCCGAGATCGTCCGCGCGACGGAGGACCTCGAGGTTGCCGTCGTCGCCCGCGGCGAGGCCGAGCAGCTGTATGCCGCGGAGCAGCAACGCCTCTCGCGCGCCGCCCGGGCGGCGGCGGACCGTCGCGAGGGGCTGGCCCGCCTGGCCGGGCAGGTCGGCGCCAAGGCCTCGAGGATCGAGGCCGGCGAGGCCGAGATCGGTCGGTTGCGCACCAACGTCGAGCAGTCGCAGGCCCGGGCCGCCCGGGCAGAGCGGGAGTTCGCCACTCTCGAGGCGTCCATCGCCGTCGAGGAGGAGGGCGAGGAGGGGCTCGACACGACCTACGAGCAGACGGCGGCCGAGCTCGAGCGGCTCGAGGCCGGGCTCGAGGCGCTGCGCGAGAGCGAGCGCACGGCCGAGCGTGACCGTCAGTCCGGCGCCGCCCGGGCCGAGGCCCTGGAGCTCAGCCTGAGCCGAAAGGACGGTGCTGCCGCCCTGCTCGCCGCCGAGGACCAGGCCCACCGGATCACCGGGTCGGTCGCGTCGCTCCTGCAGGTCGAGTCCGGCCACGAGACGGCGATCGCGGCCGCTCTCGGCTGGGCCTCCGACGCCCTGGCCGTCGGCACGGTGGACGGCGCCCAGCGGGCGCTCGCCACCTTGCGGGCGCAGGATGCCGGGCGCGCCGGTATGCTTGTCGGCGAGTCCGCGAGGCCCACAGACCCCGCCTCGTGGCCGGCACTGCCCCCCCGGGCGCGCTGGGCCCGTGAGGTGATCTCCTGTCCCGCCGAGCTCCGACCGGCGGTGGAGCAGCTGCTCGACCGGGTCGCGCTCGTCGCCGACGTCGACGCCGCAGCTGCCCTCGCTCGCAGCGATGACGCCATCACCGCGGTCACCCCGGACGGCGACGTCGTCGCGCCCGGCTGGGTCCGGGGCGGCAGCTCCGCGGCGCCGAGCCTCATCGAGATCCAGGCCGCCGTCGACGAGGCGCGCGACCGGGTGGCCGAGGCGACCCGCCGCGGTGAGCAGGCGCGCTTCTCGATGGCGACCGTGCAGGCCGCGGTCACCGACGCCAATGACGCCGTCGAGGTGGCGCTGGATCGGCTCCACGACTCGGACGCGAAGATGTCGGCGGTCGCCGAGAAGCTGGGCGCTTTGGGGGTCGCCGTCCGCACGGCCCGCGCCGAGTCCGAGCGCACCACCCGCGCCATCGCGACCGCAGA
Source organism: Lapillicoccus sp. (assembly GCF_046595215.1). Taxonomy (NCBI): domain Bacteria; kingdom Bacillati; phylum Actinomycetota; class Actinomycetes; order Micrococcales; family Intrasporangiaceae; genus Lapillicoccus; species Lapillicoccus sp. Next base: position 23,767 of record NZ_JBKJPP010000035.1, read on the forward strand.
GGGCGCCGTCGAGGCCGACCGCCACGAGCACGCCGCCCTCGCCGAACGGCTCGCCGCCGCGAGCGCCCCCACCGAGGACAGTGCCGAGGATGCCTCTCCCGCGGAGCGCGACCGCCTCGACGCCGCAGCGACGGCCGCTCGCACGCACGAGACGGAGCTGCGGCTGTCCCTGCGCACGCAGGAGGAGCGGGCCCGTGCCCTGCGCGACCGGGCAGGCTCGCTCGACGCCGCAGCCACGGCAGAGCTGCGTGCCCGCGAGCGCAGCGCCGCGCGTCGGCAACGTCGCCAGCGGGAGGCGACGGTGGCCGAAGCGGTGCGGGTCGGCGCGGCATACGCGACGAGGCTGCTGACGGTGGCCGCTGCACGGGCCGACACCCTGCGCCAGCATGCGGTGGCCGCGCGCACGGAGCTGGAGGCCGAGCTGGTGGTCCTGCGCAAGGAGATGGCGCTCCTGCAGGAGGAGCTGCGCCAGCTGACCGACTCCGTCCACCGCGACGAGGTGGCGCGCACGCAGCAGCGGCTGCGGATCGAACAGCTCGAGGCCAGGGCCGTCGAGGAGCACGGGATCGCGCCGGAGACGCTCATCGAGGAGTTCGGCCCGCACCAGCTGATCCCTGCCGTGCCCGACCCCGGCGCCACGGCGCAGGAACAGGCCACGGCTGCGGCCGGCGAGCCCCAGCCCTTCGTCCGGGAGGTCCAGGAGAAGCGGTTGCGTGTCGCCGAGCGCAGGCTCGGGGCGCTGGGACGGGTCAACCCGCTCGCGCTGGAGGAGTATGCCGCGCTCGAGGAGCGCCACACGTTCCTGACCACCCAGCTCGAGGACCTCAAGAACTCCAAGCGCGACCTGCTCGACATCGTCCGGGAGGTCGACGAGCGGGTCGAGAAGGTCTTCACCGAGGCCTTCCACGACACGGCCGCCCAGTTCGAGCGCGTCTTCGAGCGGCTCTTCCCCGGTGGTGAGGGGCGACTGGTCCTGACCGATCCGGACAACATGCTGACCACCGGCCTCGAGGTCGAGGCCCGGCCCCCGGGCAAGAAGATCAAGCGGCTGTCGCTGCTCTCCGGTGGTGAGCGCGCGCTCGTCGCGGTGGCCCTGCTGGTCGCGATCTTCAAGGCCCGGCCGTCGCCGTTCTACATCATGGACGAGGTCGAGGCCGCCCTCGACGACGCCAACCTCGGCCGGCTCCTCACCCTCTTCGAGGAGCTGCGCGACTCGAGCCAGCTCATCGTCATCACCCACCAGAAGAAGACGATGGAGATCGCCGACGCGCTCTACGGCGTGACGATGCGCGGTGACGGCGTGACCACCGTCGTGTCGCAGCGCATGCGGGACGTGGCGCGGGCCGAGTCGGCCTGAGGCGGTTGGCCCAGCCACGTCGTTGCCGGTCCGTCGGCCCGGGCGTGTCGATTTGGCGTCAACCCGAGGATGCGCGACCCTTAACGCATGATTGCGCTGGTTTTCGCCATGATCGTCTGCCTCGTGCTCGGCCTCGCGGTGGTCGCGGTTGTCGCCATCCCCGCGCGACGGGAGGGTCGTGACGTCCTCACAGCCCGTGGGGAGGACGTCGTCACCCGGGTCAGGGAGCGCACCGAGTCCGTGACGTCGGCGGCCCGGGAGAAGACCGGCGACCTCGTCGGCTCCACGCGCCCGAAGGCCCCCGATGCCGAGGCGCCGCAGGCAACGGGCCCCGAGGCAGAGAGCCGCCAGCAGGACTGACCCCAGCGCCCGCCCGCCCCAGAAGGCCGCCCCGCACCCCGCGGATGGCGGCCGTCTGCGTCCCCGGGCGCGTGCGAGGATGGGCCACGTGCTGGATCAACTCTGGGAAGTCATCGCCCTGCTCGTCGGGGTCGCCGTCGTCGCCGGCGCGGTCGTCGTCGGGTTCGTCCGCGGGCGCGGCGGTCGCGTCAAGGAGTCCGAGGCGCCGCTCACCGCGCAGCCGCGGGCGCCGGGTGTCACGCTGCCGCCGTCGGCCACCTTCGAGGGCAGTGACGTCGACGGCTCCGTCGCCACCAGACCGGATCCGGGTGCCGCCGCCGCTGCTCAGAGCGACGACAGCACGGTCCTCGAGGAGCCGCCCACCACGACCGTCGAGCGGCCCGAGTCGGCCCGCGGTCGACTGGCCCGCCTGCGGGCCCGGCTGGCGCGCAGCAACACGGCGATCGGCAACGCTCTGCTCGGGCTGCTCTCGCGCGGCGGCCTCGACGAGGCCGCCTGGGAGGACGTCGAGGACACCCTCATCGGCTCCGACCTCGGCGTCGAAGCCTCCGGCGAACTGGTCGCGCGCCTGCGCACCAAGGTCAAGATCGACGGGGCCACCGACGAGGCCACCGTCCGCGGCTGGCTCAAGGAGGACCTGCTCGACCTCGTCGACCCCACGATGGACCGCCGGATCGCGTCGTCGCGCGTTGACGGGCGACCGGCCGTGATCCTCGTCGTGGGCGTCAACGGCACCGGCAAGACGACCACCGTCGGCAAGCTGGCCCGGGTGCTCGTCGCGGAGGACCGTGACGTCGTGCTCGGCGCGGCGGACACCTTCCGTGCCGCAGCCGCCGACCAGCTCGAGACGTGGGGTGCGCGGGTGGGCGTGCCGACGATCCGCTCGGACCGCGACGGGGCCGACCCGGCGGCCGTCGCCTTCGACGCGGTCAGGGCGGCGACCGAGATCGAGGCCGACGTCGTCATCATCGACACCGCTGGTCGCCTGCACAACAAGGTCGGCCTGATGGACGAGCTGGGCAAGATCAAGCGGGTCATCGAGAAGCAGAGCCCGATCGACGAGGTGCTGCTCGTCCTCGACGCGACGACGGGGCAGAACGGCCTGCGCCAGGCCGAGGTCTTTGCCGACGCGGTCCACGTGACCGGCATCGTCCTGACCAAGCTCGACGGCACCGCCAAGGGCGGCATCGTCGTCGCCGTCCAGCGCAAGCTGGGCGTGCCGGTCAAGCTCATCGGCCTGGGCGAGGGACCGGACGACCTCGCGCCCTTCGACGCCGAGGCCTTCGTCGACGCCATCGTCGGCTGAGGACACGTCGTCGTCAAGGACGGCCCCGCCGGTTGACGCTGGCGCCCGGGGTCAGGCAGTGCGGGCGTTGCGGGGGTCCCTCGGGTCCGAGAGCGCCCACCTGACCGTGCGCACGGCCAGCCCCGCCAGCGGCGCCCCGACGACGCGCTCGGTGATCGGCAGCACCGGCAGGCGCAGCATCTCCTTGGCCCACATCGGCAGGAGCGCGACCGCGCCTCCGGCGAGGGCGGTGTAGCCGGCCCGGTTGGTCCAGGCGAGCGGCGGGTGGAGCAGGAGGAAACGGGCCGCCTCGAAGGCCTGGGGTGTGCTGACGAGCTCGGGGCGGTAGTCGTCCAGGACCCGTTGCAGGCCGGCCACGCTCGACGGTGGGTCGACGACGCCGAGGCGCCCGGCGACGATGCCGGACTGGGCGACGAAGCGGTCGGCCTCCTCCGGGGTGAGGGGCTCGCGGCCGTGCCGTTGGTGCGCCGCGAGGAAGCTGTCCGCCTCGGCCGCGTGGACCCAGCCGAGCAGGTGGGGGTCGGACGCGGCGTACGAGCGGCCGTCGGGGGCCTTGCCGCGCACCCGCTCGTGGATGCCCCTCACCATGGCGATCGCCCCCTCGGCGTCCGCGACGGTGCCGAAGGTCGTCGTGGCGAGGAAGGTCGACGTGCGCTGCAGCCGGCCCCAGGGGTCGGACTTGTAGCCGGAGTGGCCGGCCACCCCGGCCATGGCCAGCGGGTGCAGGGACTGCAGGAGCAGCGCCCGGATCCCGCCGACGAACATGGACGCGTCGGCATGGACCCGCCAGACGGGGTCGGTCTCGTCGAACCAGCGCTCACCCTCGGCCAGCCAGATCGCCTTGGCGCGTTCCTCGGCGTCGCTGCCCGCGACCTTGTCGCGAAGGGCGGTGGCCAGCCGGCGGCGGGCCTGCCGGGCGACCTGGTCGACGACGTCCGTGGGGGTGCTCATGTGGCTATCATGCCTCCCCCCTTCCCGCGTCCGGGGACCGGGACGGCATACCGCGCATTGCTGGACACTCCGCGTCGACGAAACCTGTTCCTAACAGACGGGGGGCTTTGCTTACACGCCCGTAACACGAGCCACGAGCAGCAGAAACGCGACCTCGCCAGAGTTGCCCGCCATGAGCACCCTTACCCTCGTCACGGCCGACACGCCGTTCATCGACAGCGGGAACACCGCCTGGGTCCTGGCAGCGGCAGCCCTCGTGCTGTTCATGACACCCGGCCTGGCCCTCTTCTACGGCGGCATGGTCCGCACCAAGAGCGTCCTCAACATGATGATGATGAGCTTCATCACCATGGGCACGGTCGGCACCGTCTGGATCCTGTGGGGATACAGCGAGAGCTTCGGCCCCGACATCGGCGGCGGCCTCCTCGGCAACCCGTTCGCCCACTTCGGCCTGAACGGCGTCCTCAACGCGATCTACGGCTACGTCCCGGCGAACGCGGCCGCCGGGACCGCCGCCGCGGGCGGGATCCCCGGCCCGGCCTTCGTGGCCTTCCAGGTGGTCTTCGCCATCATCGCTGTCGCCCTGGTCTCGGGTGCGGTCGCCGACCGGGTGAAGTTCACGACGTGGACGATCTTCACCGTCCTGTGGTCGTCCCTGGTCTACTTCCCTGCCGCCCACTGGGTGTTCGCCTTCAGCGGCTTCGCCGAAGAGAAGGGCGGATGGATCGCCAACAAGGCCGACGGGATGCTGTTCGGGGGCGTCGGTGCCTACGACTTCGCCGGTGGGACGGCCATCCACATCAACGCGGGCGTCGCCGGTCTCGCGCTGGCCATCCTCCTGCGCAAGCGGGTCGGCTGGCCCCGGGAGCCGATGCGCCCGCACAACCTCACCCTCGTCATGCTCGGTGCCGGCATCCTCTGGTTCGGCTGGTTCGGCTTCAACGCCGGCTCCGCCCTCAGCGCCGGCGCGCTGGCCTCCGGCGTCTGGGTCAACACCCTGGGGGCGACCTGCACCGCGATGCTCGGCTGGCTGCTGGTGGAGAAGGTCCGCGACGGCCACTACACCTCGCTCGGTGCCGCCTCCGGCGTGGTGGCCGGCCTGGTCGCCATCACCCCCGCCTGTGCGACCGTCTCCCCGATCGGGGCGCTCGTCGTCGGTCTCCTCGCCGGCGTCGGGTGCGCCCTCGCGGTGGGCCTGAAGTTCCGCTTCGGCTTCGACGACAGCCTCGACGTCGTCGGGGTCCACCTCGTCGGCGGACTCATCGGCACCCTCGCCATCGGCTTCCTCGCCACCGCCGAGGGCAGCCCGACGGGCGCCGCGGGCCTGACCATGAACGACGGCCTCTTCTACGGCGGCGGCGGCGCCCAGCTGTGGGCCCAGGCGCAAGGGGCGCTCGCCGTGCTCCTCTACTCCTTCGTCGTCACCTTCCTCATCGGGCTGTTGCTGCACAAGACCATCGGGTTCACGGTCACCGAGGACGACGAGGTCAGCGGCATCGACCTGGTCGAGCACGCGGAGACGGCCTACGACCTCGGCGGGTTCACCGGTGGCCGCGGCGGCGGCACCGGAGCCTTCGCCCAGGCCGGGATCACGCCCCGGCCCGCGCCAGTCGTGCCAGCGGCACCATCCGCGCCAGTCGTGCCACCCGAGAACGCCACGGACCGCAAGGAAGGAGCGTCGGCATGAAGCTCATCACGGCCATCATCAAGCCGCACCAGCTCGACGAGGTCAAGGAGGCCCTGGAGGCCTACGGCATCTCGGGAATGACCATCAGCGAGGCCAGCGGCTACGGACGACAGCGCGGGCACAGCGAGGTCTACCGCGGTGCGGAGTACACCGTCGACTTCGTGCCGAAGGTGCGCCTCGAGGTCCTCGTCGACGACCTCGACACCGGCAGCGTCATCGACGTCATCCTCAAGTCGGCCCAGACGGGTCGGATCGGGGACGGCAAGATCTGGTCGACGCCGGTCGACGACGTGGTCCGGGTCCGGACGGGTGAGCGCGGCCACGACGCGCTCTAGGCGACCGGCGACCGCCAGCACCGCCAGCACCGCAGACGAAGGACAGGACGACGATCATGACCGACGTCACCACCCGGCGACTGGACCTGGCCGGCACCCGGGGCTTCGCAGCCCCCGGTGCCGGCCCGGCCCGTCGGGCCGCCCTCGCCGACTTCGGCTTCCAGTGGCTCGGTGAGCTCTGGGGCGCGGCCAGCGAGGGCCGGCGCCTGCCCGGCGTCGCCCTCGCCGCCGTCGGGAGCCTGGCCCGTCGCGACGGGGGACCGCTCAGCGACTACGACCTCGTCCTGCTGCACCAGACCCGCGCCCTGGCCGGGAACGACCTGAACGCCCTCGCTGACCGGCTCTGGTATCCCATCTGGGACGAGGGCGTCAAGCTCGACCACAGCGTCCGCACCGTCAACCAGTGCCGCACCGTCGCCGGCGCCGACCTCTCGGCGGCCGTGGGCCTGCTCGACATCACCTTCGTGGCCGGCGACGAGGAGGTCGTCAACGCGGCCCGCTCCACCGTGGCCCATGACTGGCGAGCCAACGCCCGCACACGGCTGCCCCAGCTGCACGAGAGCATCATGTCGAGGCACGCCCGCCAGGGGGACCTCGCCCACCTGCTGGAGCCGGATCTCAAGGAGGCCCGCGGCGGGCTGCGCGACATGGCCGTCCTGCGGGCCCTGACCGCGGCCTGGCTCGCCGACCGACCCCACGGAGCGGTCGACGCGGCATACCAGCAGCTGCTGGACGTGCGCGATGCCGTGCACGTCGTGACCGGGCGCGGACGTGACCGCCTCGGTCGGGAGGACCACGACGCCGCCGCGGCCCTCCTCGGCTACACCGACTCCGACCTGCTGCTCACCGACGTCTCGAGCGCGGCCCGGGTCATCGGCTACTCCCTCGACGGGACCCTGCGTCGTGCCGCCCAGGCCCAGCGGGCCCGCACCCTGCGCGTCGGTCCACGGCGACCGCGCCTGACCCCCCTCGGCTACGGCCTCTTCCTGCACGACGGCGAGGCCGTGCTCGGCCCCGGCGTCGATGCCGGGCAGGACCCCCACCTGGTGCTGCGGGCCGCCCTGGTCGCAGCCCGCAACGGGGTCACCATCGCGCCGACGACCCTGGCGAACCTTGCCGCGAACTGCCCGCCGATGCCGCAGCCCTGGCCCGCCACCGCCCTCGCCGCGCTCGGCGACCTGCTCGCCACGGGTCCCGGCCTGGTGGCGGTCTGGGAGGGCCTGGACCTCGCCGGCGTCATCGAGCGGTGGATCCCCGAGTGGGCGCAGGTGCGCAGCCGCCCGCAGCGCAACGCCGTCCACCGGCACACGGTCGACCGACACCTCATCGAGACCGTCGTGCGCGCCAGCGGCCTCCTGCGCGAGGTCGCCCGCCCGGACATCCTCCTGCTCGCCGCCCTGCTCCACGACATCGGCAAGACCCCTGGAGCCCGCGACCACTCCGAGGTCGGCGCCCCGATCGCCGACGCGGTGCTGCGCCGGCTCGGCGTCGAGGACGGGGACCGCGAGCTGGTCGTGCGCCTCGTGCGCGAGCACCTGACCCTGATCGACCTCGCCACCCGACGGGACTGCGACGACCCGCAGACCATCGCCGCCGTCTCCGAGGCCGTCGGCGGGAGCCTGGCCACCCTGGACCTCCTCCGGGCGCTGACTGAGGCCGACGCCAGCGCTGCCGGGCCCGCGGCCTGGACCGACTGGAGGGCCAACTTGCTGGACAAGCTCGTCACCTCCGCGCGGACCGCCCTCGCCGAGGGCGCTGCACCCATGGAGTCCTTCAAGGAGGCCGAACCGGTGTCGGAGGAGATCCAGAACAGGATCGTCATCGGCCAGGCCCACGTGGTCGTCACCCCGCTCGGGGGGGCCCACCGCGTCGACGTCCACGACCGCGACAGGTTGGGCCTCTTCGCTGACACCGCCGGGCTCCTCGCGGCCCAGGGGCACATCGTGCGGTCCGCCGTCGTGCGTACCGTGGACGGCATCGCCGCCAACGAGTGGCACGTCGAGACGCCCGGCAACGACGCTCCCGACGAGGCCGCGATCACCAGGGGGCTGATGCGCCTGTCCGAGGGGGACCGGGAGCCGCTGGCGATCCTCAACCGACGGCAGCGGGCGTCCGCGTCCGACAGCTCCCGGGCCTCGTCCGGTGCCCCCGGCCAGACCCGTGCGATGGTCATCTCGCACGCCTCCGACACGGCCACGGTCATCGAGGTGCGGGCCGCCGACCGCCCGGGGCTGCTCCATGACATCGGGATCACCCTCGCCCGGGCGAGCCTCAGCGTGCGGAGCGCACACATCGCGACGTATGCCGGGCAGGCACTGGACACGTTCTATGTCACCGAGTTCGGGGGACGCCCGCTGCCACCCGCCCGCGTCGCGCAGGCCGTCTCGATGATCATCGACACCTGCGACGGTGAGTGACCCACGACGGTGCGGATCCCGCATACCCCGGCCTGCGTCCGAGGAGGTGGTTCCCACCACGCGCAAGGCTCGGCCGCGAGGGGTCTGGGCGGTCTGACCCGGTTACTCGGGCGGTACCGCGAACTCGCAGCGAGTCCTGGTGGCGCGGGTCAGTCTGGCGTCGAGAGTGGCCAGTCTCGCTCCCAGGGTTTCGGCCAGCGCGACGTACCACGCGAGGTGGGCGGTGATGGTCGATCGCAGCTCCCACACCCGGGCTGCACACAGGCTGTAGGGGAGGAGCTCGAGCCGCAACGACCGAAGATCCTCGTGCGCCAGCGTCGCAGCATCGGCAGAAGTCTCGCCCGCCAGCGCTGCGCGTCGCAGGACGTTGGTGACCTCGACGGCATGAGGTGCGGAGCGGCGTGGCGGCCGGAGGCCAGCAGTGCCTCCGGCCAGGACCCGACGGGGCCTCGGTCGAGGAGCGCGGCAACCACCACGGATGAGTCGACGACAGCGTCGGTCACGCGCGGCCGGCCTCGCGATGGGCGAGGATCCGGTCGGCGCTCATCGAACTGCTGGTAGCGACCATTCGGGCTCGGACCCTGGCGACCCTCACCTCGCCATCGGGCGCGCTGGCGAGCCCGACCAGCCGCGCACGAAAGGGACTCCTGGAGGGAGCGACCGGTCGCCCCCGCGCGGGCAGCCCGCACGACCACTGACATTCTGCGTCCGGCCGTCTTGCGTCCGGCGTCGAGGTGCCCCGAGCGACCGTGGTGCCGGACGCGACGCGAGGAACCCGGTGGATGCCGGGGCCACCTCCGCGGGAAGTTAAGGTTCACTGGTGTTCAACTCACTCTCCGACCGGCTGACCGCCACCTTCGCCGGGCTGCGCGGCAAGGGCAGGCTGTCCGAGTCCGACGTCAACCGGGCACTGCGCGACATCCGGCTCGCCCTGCTCGATGCGGACGTGGCCCTGCCGGTCGTCAAGGCCTTCGTCGGCGCGGTCCGGGAGCGGGCGCTCGGGGCCGAGGTCAGCGGGGCGCTCAACCCGGCCCAACAGGTTGTCAAGATCGTCAACGAGGAGCTCATCGGCATCCTCGGCGGTGAGACGCGCACCATCCGCTATGCCAAGAACCCGCCCACCGTCATCATGCTCGCGGGCCTGCAGGGCTCGGGCAAGACGACCCTCGCCGGCAAGCTCGGTCGGTGGCTGAAGGACCAGGGGCACACGCCGCTGCTCGTCGCCGCCGACCTCCAACGGCCCAATGCCGTGACCCAGCTCCAGGTGGTCGGGGAGCGTGCTGGCGTCCCCGTCTTTGCCCCCGAGCGCGGCAACGTCGGCGGCCACGACGCCGTCACCGATTCGCGCCTGGGCACCCGCTCCTTCGGTGACCCCGTGTCCGTCTCGCGAGCGGGGATCGAGCAGGCCCGGGCAAAGCAGCACGACGTCGTCATCGTCGACACGGCCGGCCGGCTCGCCGTCGACGCCGACCTCATGCAGCAGGCCGCCGACATCCGCGCCGCGATCGAGCCCGACGAGGTCCTCTTCGTCATCGACGCGATGATCGGCCAGGCCGCCGTCGAGACGGCGCTCGCCTTCCAGGAGGGCGTCGACTTCACCGGTGTCGTGCTGTCGAAGCTCGACGGCGACGCCCGCGGTGGCGCGGCCCTGTCGGTCGCGACGGTGACCGGCCGGCCGATCATGTTCTCCTCGATCGGGGAGGGCGCCAAGGACTTCGAGGTCTTCCACCCCGACCGGATGGCCAGCCGGATCCTCGACATGGGCGACGTCCTCACCCTCATCGAGCAGGCCGAGAAGGCGTTCGACTCGGGCGAAGCCGACGAGATGGCCCGCAAGTTCCTCGCCGAGGAGGACTTCACCTTCGACGACTTCCTCCAGCAGATGTCAGCCATCAAGAAGATGGGCTCGCTCAAGTCGATGCTCAAGATGATGCCGGGCATGCAGGGGATGCGTGACCAGCTCGACTCGCTCGACGAGCGCGAGTTCGATCGGGTCGAGGCGATGGTCCGCTCGATGACGCCGTTCGAGCGCACCCACCCCAAGCAGATCGACGGCTCCCGCCGCTCGCGGATCGCCAAGGGCTCAGGGGTCTCGGTGTCCGAGGTCAACCAGCTCCTCGAGCGGTTCCGCGAGGCCCAGAAGATGATGAAGAGCCTCGCCCGGGGTGGCGGCGGTGGCCTGCCGGGGATGCCCGGCATCCCCGGGTCGCGCAAGGGCAAGCAGGCCTCCCCCCCGCGCAAGAAGTCCAAGAGCGGCAACCCGGCCAAGCGCGCCGCCGACGAGCGGGCCGCAGCCGACAAGGCTGCGGGCGCCCGCACCACGGCCGCGCAGAGTGCCTTCGGTATGCCGGGTGGGGCCGGCGCGGCAACGCCGGAGCTCGACCCGGCAAACCTCCCCAAGGGCTTCGAGAAGTTCCTCAACCGCTGAGGGCTCGAGCCGAACCGGGGCCAGGCCCCGGTGTGGGCACGGCGCGGGACCTTCGCCCCGGACGGGAGGACGTTCCTGCGGCTTACGGTGCGGGTGTGACCATCGATCGTGCGACTGGGAACGACGTCGTCCAGCTCGGGGCCGACCGGGGGTCGGTCCCGGCGAACATCGGGGTCATCCTCGTCTTCGACCCGGTGACCGCTCCGCCGATCGGTCACCTGAGCGACGTGCTCGACGGCAGGGTCCGCACCGTGCCGAGGTTGGTCCGCCGACTCGTCGCCACGCCGTGGGGATGCGGGCGGCCGGTCTGGGTGGCCGACCCGGGCTTCCGGCTCGGGCGTCACCTCGACGTTGCCGGTGGCCCCGGGACGGCTGACGACGTGGGTGACCGGGCGGGCGTGGGGCGCACGGAGGGACCCCGCTACCACGAGGCCGCCATGCGCCTGATCCTGCAGCGGCTGCCGCGAGACCGACCGCTCTGGAGGGCACGGGCATACACCGACGAGCAGGGCCGCGTCTCGGCGCTGGTCCTGGTGATGCACCACGCGCTCGCCGACGGGGTCAGCGGGCTGGCCGTCCTGCGTGCGCTTGCCGACCATCCGGGTCAGGACGAGCCTCCGCCCGCGGTGGCGAGCGCTCCCGCGTCGGCGATGACCCTTGCCCGGGACGCGTGGGCCGGACGGGCGCGGGCGCTCGCCCGAGCGCCCCATACGTGGCGCAGCGCTGCTGCAGGGGTGAGGGAGCTCGGTCTCGGCCACCCCTCGTCGGCCCGCCCCCGGACGGCAGGTCGCTGCAGCCTCCTGACGCCGACCAGCGCGCACCGTCGGGCCGACGTCATCGACCTTGACCTCGCCGCCGTGAACCGCGCGGCCCGGGCAGCGGGGGTCACCCTCAACGACCTCGTCCTCGTGGCCGTGTCCGGCGCCCTCGGCGCACTGCTGCGCGAGCGCGGCGAACACCTCGACTCGGTCATGGTCTCGGTCCCGGTGTCCAGTCGCGCGACGACGTCCGCAGGCCACCTCGGCAACGAGGTCGGAGCGCTGCTCGTGTCCGTCCCGCTCGCTGGGGATCAGGCGAGCCGGCTGCGAGCCATCACCGCGCAGACCTCGCGGCTCGGCCGGACGTCGGCGCGGGGAGGGTCTGCCGGGCTGCTCGCCCCGGCCTTCCGGCTGCTCGCTGTGACCGGGTTGTTTCAGTGGTTCACGCGACACCAATGGTTCGTCCACACCTTCGAGACCAACCTGAAAGGTCCCGCTGCTGCGCTCAGCGTGGCTGGAGGCCGGGTCTCGGCGATCGTCCCCGTGGCCGTCACCCCGGGCAACGTGACGGTCTCCTTTGACGTCCTCTCCTATGCGGGTCGGCTGGTGGTGACCGTGGTCTGCGACCCCGACCATGTCCCCGAACACGCCCTGGTCGCCGCCGTGCTCCGGCAGGAGGTGGAGGCGGCGGGCGCCGGCACCCTCCCCGCGCCCCCGATGTTGTCCGAACGGTGACCTCCCGGCGCGTTGGCTGCGTTAGGTTTTCCCCCATCGGAGATCGGCTCCGGCGGATTCCTTGGAGGACGCGATGACCCAGCCAAACCAGGATGCTATCGAGTGCCCGCCCGCGGCCCACGGCGTCCCTCGGCGCAGGCCCATGAGACCTCTGGTGCTCGCGGTCCCTGTTGCCCTGCTCTCCCTCGTCGGCGCCTGTGGCAGCAGCTCCACCCCGGCGAACGGACCGGCGGCCGCGGCGTCCAGCGCCCCGTCCAGCGCCCCGTCCTCCTCCTCCTCCTCGGGCGGCGGGGCCGCCGCGGGGGTCCTGACCGGCAGCGTCGGCGAGGGTGACGCCTACGTGATCACGCTCATGGACAGCACCGGTGCACCGGTGACCAGCCTCAAGGCGGGCAGCTACACGGTGAAGGTCAAGGACGCGTCGAAGATCCACGACTTCCACCTCAGCGGCCCGGGAGTGGATCAGAAGACCACCGTCCCGGAGGTCACCGAGGCGAGCTGGACCGTGACGCTGCAGGCCGGCACCTACACCTACAAGTGCGACCCGCACCCCAAGATGACGGGGTCGTTCACCGTCACCTGACCGGCAACCCCCATCTCGAGGGGGGAGCGGCGCGGCGTGAGCAGGCACCTCTGTTCACCAGCCGCTGTTCCCGTATCTTGCTGCTCATGAGCCATGACGTGCTGCACATCGAGGGCGAGATCCTCGTCGGTCCGGACGACACCCGGCCCGACGTCTGGGTCGTCGACGGCCGGATCTCGTATGCCGCGCCCGGTGCGGGCGCCGACGTCCAGACCGTGCGGGGCTGGGTCCTGCCCGGTCTCGTGGACGCCCACTGCCACGTCGGGCTCGACGCCCACGGTGCGGTGGACGCCGAGACCGCGCAGGCGCAGGCGCTGCGGGATCGGGCCGCGGGCACCCTGCTCATCCGAGATGCGGGCTCGCCCAGCGACACCCGCTGGGTCGACGAGCGCGACGACTTGCCCCGGATCATCCGCGCCGGGCGCCACATCGCCCGGACCCGGCGCTACATCCGCAACTTCGCCCACGAGGTCGAGCCCGACGAGGTGGTCGCCCACGTGCGTGCCCAGGCACGCCTCGGAGACGGCTGGGTCAAGCTCGTCGGCGACTGGATCGACCGGGACCACGGGGACCTCTCGCCCTCGTTCCCCCGGGAGACGGTCGTTGCGGCCGTGGCTGCCGCCCACGAGGAGGGCGCCCGGGTCACGGCGCACTGCTTCGGTGAGGAGTCGCTGCAGGACTTCGCGGCGGCGGGCACGGACTGCATCGAGCACGCCACCGGGCTGGAACCGGAGACGATCAACGCCTTTGCGGCGCAAGGGATCGCGATCGTCCCGACCCTGATCAACATCGCGACCTTCCCGGAGCTGGCGGCTCCGGCCCAGGAGCGTTTTCCCCGCTACCACGAGCACATGCTCGACCTGCACCGCCGCCGCTACGACACCGTCGCCTCCGCCCACGACGCCGGGGTGCCGATCTACCTCGGGACCGATGCCGGCGGGTCGCTCTCGCACGGCCTGGTGGCGCAGGAGGCGCTGGAGCTCGGTCGGGTCGGCATGAGCGCCCGCGACGTCCTCTCGTCGACCACCTGGGGCGCGCGCCAGTGGCTTGGCCGCCCCGGTCTCGAGGACGGAGCACCAGCGGATTGTGTTGTCTACGAGGAGGATCCGCGCGAAGACCTGCGGGTGCTCGGCTCTCCCAGCGTCATCGTGCTACGGGGAGCGATGGTCGGGTGAGTCCCGGGATGCACCCACTGCGTGCCGACGGGGAGCGCGTGTGGGTGGCCTCAGCCACGGCCGACGACGCCCCGGCATACGCCCGGGCGGTCCGTGGCTCCCGCGGCCGCATCGCGGTCTGGAACCCCGTCGACGACGCGCTCGAGCCGCTCCTGCGAGCCCAGTCGCCCTCTGTGCGCACGCTGCTCGTCCACGCACGCACCCCCGTCGGCGACCACGACCTCGTCGGCAAGGTGACCCTCTCCGACATCGTGCTGCGCCGCTTCCGCAGTGCGGCGCTCGGCTATGACGCCTATGACCCCTATGCCGGGAGGGGACTCTTCGCCGAGGGGCTAGGGCTCGTCCTCGACCTCGCCCTCGGCCCCGAGCCCGCGGGTCTCGGGCTGCACCGGGTCGAGGCCAGCGTCCAGCCCGGCAACGTCCGCTCGGCCGGTCTGCTGCGCCGGCTCGGCTTCACGCACGAGGGGTTCTCACCGGGCATGCTCTACCTCCCCGACGCCAGGGGGGAGGAGCGCTGGCGAGACCAGGACCGGTATGCCGTGCTGTCCAGTCAGTGGCCCGCGGCGCCCTTCCGTCGGACCGGTCTGCGGCGGATCGTGGCCCTGGTCAACGGAGTTCCCGGATCGGGCAAGACGAGCCTGGCGCGGGCGCTCGCGGCAGAGCTGGGACTGCCCCTCTACAGCAAGGACGTCGTCAAGGAGGGGGTGGCTGACGCCCTGCCGGCGGACGTCGTCGCCGAGCACGGGAGCGGGCGGTCGGCCCTGGGGGCTGGTGCGAGCATGGCGATGTGGGCGATGCTGCGCGAGTCGCCCGGGGGAGGGATCGTCGAGTCGTGGTTCTGGCCCGATGACGCCGATCTGGTCCGGGCCGGTGTCGCAGTCGCAGGAATCGACGTCGAGGCGGTGCCCGAGGTGTTCTGCGAGGTGCCGGTGAGCATCGCGCGCGAGCGGGACCGCACCCGCCGCGAGGCGCGGCAACGGCATCCGGTGCACGGCGCCCAACCCCCCTCCGACGAGTGGTGGGACCGGATCGGCCAGTCGGCGCGGCCACTGGGACTGGGGCCCGTGATCACCATCGACACCTCGCGACCCGTGCCCGCGGGAGTTGTCGCCGACCTCGCCCTGCGCATCCGTGCCGCGGCCGGCTGAGGACGGTCACCGGGTCTGCCTCGTCCCTCATCCACCATCCGAGACATAACCAACACTTATTTGACCGATAACTCCACGGCATACAAAGTTCTCCTCATCAAGCGGTGTCGGCGACCCGGCCGACCCAGCCGACCGGCACCCGAGGAGTCCCGTTGTCCCTGCGCAGAGTCACCGCCACCCTCACTGCCCTCGCGGCAGCGGTGGTCCTGACCGGCTGCGCCGGCGGGGCGAGTGACAGCGTGGCCCTGGTGGGCGGCCCGAGGACCGCCGACGGTTCCGGCGGCACGATCAACCTCTACGCGTATGCCGTGGCCAAGGTCGGCCTCGACGCGGTCATCCCGGCCTTCAACGCCACCGCGGCCGGCAAGGGCGTCAGTGTCCAGCAGTCCTACGGCCCGTCGGGGGAGCAGTCCCGCAAGGTCGCGGCGGGGGCGGCGGCCGACTTCGTGGCCCTCTCCGTCGGGCCCGACGTCACCCGGCTCGTTGGAGCGGGCCTCGTCGCCCCGGACTGGAACGCCGGCCCCCACCAGGGTGTCCCGTTCGGCTCAGTCGTCACCATCGTCGTGCGCAAGGGCAACCCGAAGGCCATCACGGACTGGGACGACCTGCTCAAGCCGGGGGTCGAGGTCGTCACGCCGAACCCGTTCAGCTCGGGATCGGCCAAGTGGAACCTCCTGGCGCCCTACGCGGCCAAGAGTGAGGGGGGCACGAACCCCGCAGCCGGGCTCGCCTACATCCGTTCGCTGGTGAGCGACCACGTCCGCATCCAGCCGAAGTCCGGCCGCGAGGCGAGCGAGGCCTTCCTCCAGGGGACCGGCGACGCGCTGCTCAGCTACGAGAACGAGGCGCTGTTCCTCGAGCGGGACGGCGACCCGGTGCAGCACGTCACCCCGCCCACCACGTTCAAGATCGAGAACCCGGTGGCCGTGGTGAGGACGAGCAGGCACCTCTCGGCGGCCACGGCCTTCGACGACTACCTCTACACGCCCGAGGCGCAGAGGCTGTTGGCCGGGGCCGGGTTCCGGGTCGTGGACGCTGGCGTGGCAACCGAGTTCGCGGCCAGCTTCCCGGCGCCGCCGAAGCTCTGGTCGATCGCCGACCTCGGCGGCTGGAAGAGCGTGGACCGCGCCCTGTTCACCCCGGAGGTCGGCGCCATCGCCGTCATCTACGACAAGGCGACGACGTAGCCCATGAGGACCTCCGTCTTTGACAGGGCGCCCACGCCCGAGGGGAGCCTGCCCTCGGGAGTGCTCACGTCACCGCCCGTGCCACGGCCCCCGCGTCGCCGGCTGCTCGCCGTGAGCGGCTCGGTGGGGCCGCTCGGCATCGGCGTCTCCGTGCTGTGGCTCAGCGTCATCGTCCTGCTGCCGCTCGCGGCCCTGACCGTGACGTCGTTCGAGAACGGCGTCGGCGGCTTCTGGGACGCGGTTACCGCGCCCGTCGCCGTCTCGGCGCTGAGGGTCACCGTCCTCGTCTCGGTGGTCGTCGCCGTGGTCAACGTCGTCATGGGCACCCTCATCGCGTGGGTGCTCGTGCGGGACGACTTCCCGGGCAAGCGCGTCGTCAACGGCCTCATCGACCTGCCCTTTGCCCTGCCGACGATCGTCGCGAGCATCGTCCTGCTGGCGCTCTACGGTCCGAACAGCCCCGTCGGCATCCACCTCAACGCGACCCAGCCCGGTCTCGTCGTGGCCCTGGCCTTTGTCACGCTGCCCTTCGTCGTACGCTCGGTCCAGCCGGTCCTCATCGAGGCCGATCGCGAGGTCGAGGAGGCTGCCGCCTCACTGGGAGCGAGCAACTGGACGATCTTTCGACGCGTCGTGCTGCCCGCGGTCGCGCCGTCGATCATCGGTGGTGGGGGACTGGCCTTCGCCCGCGCCATCGGTGAGTACGGCTCCGTCGTGCTCATCGGTGGCAACATCCCGCACCAGACGCAGATGACCTCGCAGTACATCCAGCAGCAGATCGAGATCGACCGACCGGTCAACGCGGCGGCCGTCTCGGTCGTCCTGCTCGCGGTCGCCTTCCTGTCGCTCCTGACCCTGCGCCTGCTCTCCGGCGCGGGCCGGCGGCGGCGGGAGCGCTCGCGATGAGGCTCTCCACCCGGTCGCGCCTCACCGTGCGGGTCATCGCCCTCGCCTACCTCGGGGTCCTGCTCGTCCTGCCGATCGTCGTCATCCTGGTGCGCACCTTCGGCGAGGGCATCGGAGCGTTCGTCGCCTCGATCAGCACGCCCGCGGCCATCTCTGCCCTCAACCTGTCACTGCTCATCGTCGCCATCGTCGTGCCGCTCAACGTCGTCTTCGGGGTGACCATCGCGCTCGCCTTGGTGCGCGGTCGGTTTGCCGGCCGAGGCCTGGTGCAGGCCGTGGTCGACCTGCCGTTCGCCGTCTCCCCGATCGTGGTCGGCGTGTCGCTGATCCTGCTGTGGGGGGTCAACGGCTGGTTCGGCGGCTTCGAGTCGCTGGGCCTGCGGGTCATCTTCGGTCTGCCCGGGATGGTCATCGCGACGATCTTCGTCACGCTCCCGTTCGTCGTCCGCGAGGTGGAGCCCGTCCTCCACGAGATCGGCGACGAGCAGGAGCAGGCGGCCGCCACCCTCGGCGCCTCAGGGTGGCAGACCTTCTGGCGGATCACCCTGCCGGCCATCCGGTGGGGCCTGACCTACGGCGTCGTCCTCACCGTCGCGCGGGCGCTGGGGGAGTTCGGTGCGGTGATCATGGTCTCGTCCGGCTTTCCCGGGATCTCCCAGACGCTCACGCTGCTCGTGCATGCGCGCTACATCGACGGCCACAACACGTTCGGCGCCTATTCGGCGGCGACCCTGCTCATGGGGATCGCCCTCGTCACCTTGTTGCTGATGACCCTGCTCGACCGGAAGAGGACCGCGCGATGATCACCGTGACCCATGCCCACCGCACGTTCGGCACCTTCGCTGCACTCGACGACGTCTCCCTCGAGATCCCGTCGGGGTCGCTCACCGCGCTGCTCGGGCCGAGCGGTTCGGGTAAGTCGACCCTGCTGCGCGCGATCTCCGGGCTCGACGACCTCGACTCGGGGACGATCACCATCGCCGGCCAGGACGTCACCGGGGTCTCGCCGCAGCAGCGGGGCATCGGTTTCGTCTTCCAGCACTACGCAGCCTTCACCCACATGACGGTGCGTGACAACGTCGCCTTCGGCCTGACGATCCGCAAGCGTCCCAAGGGCGAGATCGCGCGCAAGGTCGACGACCTGCTCGAGATCGTCGGGCTCGACGGCTTCCAGCACCGCTACCCCGCGCAGCTCTCCGGAGGCCAGCGCCAGCGGATGGCCCTGGCCCGGGCGCTTGCCGTCGACCCGAAGGTCCTGCTGCTCGACGAGCCGTTCGGCGCCCTCGACGCCAAGGTCCGTGCCGACCTGCGCACGTGGTTGCGCCGGCTGCACCACGAGGTCCATGTGACGACCGTGCTCGTCACCCACGACCAGGACGAGGCCCTCGACGTCGCGGACCGGATTGCCGTGCTCAACAAGGGCCGGATCGAGCAGGTCGGGTCGCCGGAGGACCTCTACGACCGGCCGGACAACACCTTCGTGATGTCGTTCCTCGGGTCGGTCTCGCGCCTCGGCGGCCACCTCGTGCGCCCGCACGACATCGTCCTCGAGCGCCAGCCGCCGCGGGAGTGGGCCGGCGGCGCCGTGCGAGCCACGGTCGAGCGCATCGTCCGGCTGGGTTTCGAGGTGCGGGTCGAGCTGAGCGAGCACGAGACCGCCGAGCACTTCGCCGCCCAGCTGACCCGGGGGGACATCGACGCCCTCGCACTCCGGGAGGGCGACACCGTCTGGGCCCGGGCGACGCGCACCCCCGCGCTCGACGCCGCCGATGCCGCACCCGTCCTCGTCTAGTCACCGGTCGATGCGCCACGGCTACCATCGGATGCGCCAGAGGTGACCCCGGCGGGGCGGGGCGTGCGGGGGGACGGTGGACAACCGGCATCCCGGGTCCGTGGTTTGGGGAAGGCGAACGCGATCTGGCACAATGATCGGCTGTACCCGTCTGGCTGGGCCCCTCTTGCCCGGTCGTCACGCCTACAGCGAGCGTCGGCACCCCGTGTGTTCCCCACCCGGTCTTGCCGCGCTCATCAACAAGAAACAGGAGACACCACAACTGTGGCCGTCAAGATCCGTTTGAAGCGCATGGGCAAGATCCGTGCACCGTTCTACCGTGTCGTCGTGATGGACTCGCGCGTCAAGCGCGACGGCCGGGCGATCGAGGAGATCGGCAAGTACCACCCCACCGAGGAGCCATCGCTCATCGACATCAACTCGGAGCGGGCGCTGCACTGGCTCGGCCGGGGCGCGCAGCCGACCGAGGCCGTCGAGGCGCTGCTCAAGGTCACCGGCGACTGGCAGAAGTTCAAGGGCATCGACGGCACTGAGGGCACCCTCAGGGTCAAGGCGCCGAGGACGAGCAAGAAGGAGCTGTACGAAGCCGCCATGGCTGCGACCGGCTCCACGCTCGAGGCCAAGGACGGCGCCACCACCCCCAAGAAGCGCGCGGTCAGGGCCGAGCCCAAGAAGGCCGAACCCACGAAGGACGAGGCTCCGGCCGCGGAGTCGGCCCCCCCCGCGCCAGCCGCCCCCGCGCCAGCCGCCCCCGCGCCCGCGGAGGCGAAGGCTGACGAGTCGAAGGCTGACGGCGGCTACGGCGACGACTCGGCCCCCGCGACCGAGGACGGCGCTGCCCCCGAAGGCTTCGACGTCAAGGGCAACAAGGACTCGATGAAGTTCCACGAGCCGGACGGCCAGTGGTACGGCGCAACCGTCGCCGAGGTCTGGTTCAGGACCGCTGAGGCCGCCGAGAAGGCCGGCTTCGTCAAGGCCGGATCCTGACCGTGCTGGAGGAGGCTCTCGAGCACCTCGTCAAGGGCATCGTCGACCACGCGGACGAGGTCGTCGTCCGTCGTAAGGAGATGCGCCGCGGCGACCTCCTCGAGGTCAGCGTGCACCCCGAGGACCTCGGGCGCGTCATCGGCCGTTCCGGCCGGACGGCCAGCGCCCTGCGGACCGTCGTCGGCGCACTCGCCGGCGGGGGCGCCGTGCGGGTCGACATCGTCGACACCGACCGGACGCGCTGACCTGCACGACTCCAACAGGGGGCCCGGGACCGTCGCGGTCCCGGGCCCCCTGTCGTCGCCCGCCTGAGAGGATCGAGCCATGGACATCATGGTGGCCCGGATCGGCAAGCCGCACAGCCTCAAGGGCGAGGTGACCGTGCAGCTGCACACCGACGAGCCGTTGACCCGTTTCGTGCCCGGCGCGACCTTCGCGACCCAGGCCGAGCCCGGCACCGGCGTCCCGCGAACCCTGACGCTGACGACTGCCCGGCTGCACAACGGGACCTGGCTGCTCGGCTTCGTGGAGATCCCCGACCGCACCGGCGCCGAGTCCCTGCGCGGGACCCGCCTGCTCGTCGACCACGCTGGCGAGGCCGAGGCCGAGCCGACCGAGCCCGGTGATGCCTGGTACGAGGACGAGCTCACCGGCCTCTCGGTCGTGCGGCGGGACGGGACCCGCGTCGGCGTGGTCAGCGGCCTCGACCTCGGGCCCAGCCAGGACCTGCTCGTCGTCGCCCTGGACGGGGGCGGCACGGCATACCTTCCCTTCGTCGGCGCCATCGTCCCGGAGGTCGACATCGAGGGCGGCAGGGTCGTCATCGACCCGCCCGAGGGGTTGCTGGAGCTCAACACGTGAGGCCTCGCTCATGAGGATCGACGTCGTGTCGATCTTCCCGGACTACCTCGCGCCGCTGGGTCTGTCACTCATCGGCAAGGCCCGGGACGAGGGCCTGCTGGACGTCAGGGTCCACGACCTGCGCGAGCACGCCCACGACCGACACCGCAGCGTCGACGACACCCCGTACGGCGGCGGCGCCGGTATGGTCATGAAGCCCGAACCGTGGGGGGCGGCCCTCGACGAGGTCCTGGCCGGCGCAGACGGCGCTGCGCTGCCGCACCTGATCGTCCCGGGCCCGGGGGGTATGCCGTTCACGCAGGCCCGGGCGCGCGAGCTCGCCACCGAGGAGTGGCTCGTCTTTGCCTGCGGCCGTTACGAGGGGATCGACGAGCGGGTGCAGCTTGACGCCGCCACGCGGATGCGGGTCTCGGTCATCTCGCTCGGGGACTACGTCCTCAACGGCGGGGAGGTGGCCGTCCTCGCGATCGTCGAGGCCGTGGCCCGGTTGCTGCCGGGGGTCATCGGCAACGCGGGGTCGCTCGTCGAGGAGTCCCACGAGGACGGCCTGCTGGAATATCCCGTCTACACGAAGCCGGCGCTCTGGCGCGGCCTGAAGGTGCCGCCGGTCCTGCTGTCCGGCGACCACGGCGCGATCCGTGACTGGCGGCACGAGCAGCGGCTGCACCGCACGGCCACCCGCCGCCCGGACCTGCTGCACGCCTCGGCAGCCCTGCGGGTCACTGCGGGCGAGTCACTCGCGGGCGCCGTCGGGCTCGAGCTGGTCACGGCGGCCTCGGCGGACGCTCCCGAGCTGCTGGTGCTTCAGCGTGCATGCTGGGTGCCGGAGGCCCGGGCGAACGCCTCGACCGACCTGCCGCCCCTGACCGAGACGCTCGACGAGGTCCGCGCGTCGTTCGAGCAGTGGCGCACTTGGCTCGTCCGTGGTGGTGGCCGGCTCGTGGGCTCGGTGCGAGGTCGGGTGTCCCCGCTCGACCCCACCGTGTGGGAGTCCGGGAGGCTGATGGTTGCCCCCGACCTGCAGGGCCGGGGCCTGGGCCGGGCCCTGCTCGCGCACGCCGAGGCCGCCGCCCCGTCCGGGTGCGCCACCTGGTGGATCAACACCGGTGCGCGCAGTGTCCACAACATCCGGATGTCCAAGCGGGCGGGCTACCGGCAGGTGCCCGGGCCGGGCCGGTTCCCCGGGACCGTCGACCTGACCAAACGCCGACCCCGAGGTTGACGCAGCGTCAACGGGGTTGACGCACCCTGCAGGGGGCGTCAACCCTGTTGACGCCGCGTCAACCCGGATGAACCCGGACCTGCCGCTGCGTCAACCTGAGGGATTTCGTCTCGATGCCGTCCTCTGGCACACTTGGCGCTTGCGTCCGGCACCAGACGTGCCCCTGCCACAGGGGGGAGTGCGAGCAGCAGGTGAGTGCTCGCACGAGGCCGGCCGGACGGCATACCCACGTTGGTGCCTCGTCCTGAGGCACCGGACCCCATGGTGACCGGTGGCACCACGAGAAAGCGAAGCAGTCATGCACAAGCTCGATGCAGTCGACCAGGCCTCCCTGCGCGACGACATCCCGGACTTCCGCGCCGGTGACACCCTCAAGGTGCACGTCAAGGTCGTCGAAGGCACCCGCTCCCGGGTCCAGGTCTTCCAGGGCGTCGTTATCCGCCGCCACGGTGGCGGCATCGGTGAGACCTTTACCGTCCGCAAGGTCTCCTTCGGTGTCGGTGTGGAGCGGACCTTCCCGCTGCACACCCCGATCATCGACAAGATCGAGGTCGTGACCCGCGGTGACGTTCGCCGCGCGAAGCTGTACTACCTCCGCGACCTGCGCGGCAAGGCCGCCAAGATCAAGGAGAAGCGCGGCACCATCCCGGTCAAGGGCGCCAAGGGCCCCCAGGGTGCGAAGCCGGCCGCCGCCCAGTCCGCGCCCGCCCAGCCCGTCGCCCCTCAGGACGCGCCCGCGTCGTGAGCCTCCGCGGTCGCCGGGCCTCGCAGGCATGAACCCGGGCGGAGCGGCGTCGGCCGTCCCCGACGCATCGACGCGGCGGGTCCGGCACCGGGTCTGGTTCGTGCTGCTCGCGCTCGCCCTCATGCTCCTGCTGCGGGCGTTGGTCGTGCAGTCCTTCGTCGTGCCCTCGGGCTCGATGCAGCCGACGATCGAGCCGGGGGACCGGCTGCTGGCGAACCGGCTGGTGCGCGGCGACTCGGTGCGCCGGGGGGACATCGTCGTCTTCGACGGAGCCCGTGCCTTCGGCCCGGACCAGCCGTCGGACGGTGGCGCGGACCAGGTCCGACGCATCCTCGGCTCGATCCTCTCGATCGACGCCGGCACCGACTACGTCAAGCGCGTCGTCGGCGCTCCGGGTGACCATGTCGTGTGCTGTGACCCGTCCGGCCGGCTCGTCGTGAACGGCGTCGCCGTCGACGAGATGTACCTGTATCCCGGTGACCGCCCGAGCGAGCTGACCTTCGACGTCACCGTGCCGACGGGCCGGATCTGGGTGATGGGCGATCACCGGAGCGACTCCAGCGACTCCCGGGCCTACCTCGGCCACGCCGGTGGGGGCATGGTGCGTCTGGATGACGTGATCGGGCAGGCGTCGGTGCGATACTGGCCGCTCGGTGGCCTGGGCACGCTCGGGGACGCCGGAGCCCTGTCCACCGTTGCCTCGATGCCCGGAGCTGGTCACTGACAATGTCCGACGAGACCCACGACCCCAGGATCACCCGGCGTTCGCGCGTTGCCGGGGACCCCGACAGCGACGACGGCCGCACCCGCGCCGGGTCGGGCGACGACGACGGCGACGAAGGCGGCGGGGACGACGCCGGAGACGACCGTGGTCAGGGGTTCATGGCGAACCTGTGGGGCGGGATCAAGGAGATCGTCATCATCGCCGTCATGGCCATGGTGCTCTCCTTCGTCGTCAAGACGTGGCTCATCCAGGCGTTCTACATCCCCTCGGGGTCGATGGAGGACACCCTCGTCAAGGACGACCGGGTCATCGTGAGCAAGCTCACGCCCGGACCGTTCGACCTGGCCCGGGGCGACGTCGTCGTCTTCCAGGACCCGGACCACTGGCTCGGCGACATCGGCCCCGCCGCTACGCAGCCGGGCGTGCGCGGCGCGGTCCACAAGGGCCTGCAGTTCGTCGGTCTGCTGCCCGACGACTCCGACGACCACCTGATCAAGCGCGTCATCGGTATGCCCGGTGACCACGTCGTGTGCTGCGACAAGGCCGGCGCCCTGACGATCAACGGGGTGGCCGTGACCGAGAGCTACGTCAAGAAGGGCGACACGCCCAGCGGTGGTCGACCCGCGTTCGACATCGTCGTCCCTGCCGGACGGGTGTGGGTCATGGGCGACCACCGCAGCGACTCGTCCGACTCGCGGTTCCACGACGACGGGACCGGCGCGACGGGTTCGGTGCCGATCAACGACATCACCGGCCGGGCCGTGACCATCGTCTGGCCCGTCGACAACGTCAGGTGGCTGTCGGTGCCCAGCCGGATCTTCGAGTCCGTCCCGGCCCCGGCCGGCGCCACGAAGCCTGCGGTCACCCCGTCCGACGGCGCGACGACCGGGGCCGGCTGAGCCGAGCACTGATGGTCGTCTCCCGCTCCACGAAACCGTCGCTGCGCGTCGAACGCGCCCTCCAGCGCGAGGGCCACCGCGTCCTGGCCGGCATGGACGAGGTGGGCCGCGGCGCACTCGCCGGTCCCGTGTCCGTCGGGGTGGTCGTCATCGACGAGACCTGCCGCACGGCGCCTCCGGGCGTGAAGGACTCGAAGCTGCTCACGGCCCGCCACCGCGAGCGGATGGTGCGCCCGATCCGTCGGTGGGCCCTCGCCTGCGCGGTCGGCCACGCCTCGCCCGCCGAGATCGACGAGATCGGGATCATGGGTGGCCTGCGGCTCGCCGGCACCCGGGCCCTGACCACCATCGCCGCAACGGGCATCGTCGCGGACCTCGTCATCCTCGACGGCAACCACGACTGGCTCACGCCACCCGGGCAGGTCGGGCTGCTCGCCCTCGCCGACCAGTCGGGCGCGAGCTTCCCGCCGGTGACGACCAAGGTCAAGGCCGACGTGAGGTGCTCGTCGGTGGCAGCGGCGTCGGTGCTGGCGAAGGTGGAGCGCGACGGCCTCATGGTCGGGCTGGATCCGCGCCACCCGGCATACGGGTGGGCCGTCAACAAGGGCTACGCCGCGCCGGAGCACCTGCGTGCCCTCGAGGCGCACGGCCCCTGCGAGGAGCATCGACGGTCGTGGCGCCTGCCCGGGGTGATAGAACTTGCCCGGACCGCACCCGTGGCTGCGCAGGCCATGATCGCACCGAACATCACGACACCGGAGTGGACGATGAGCGCCCGATGAGTTCCGAGGACCTCGAGAAGTACGAGACCGAGATGGAGCTGCAGCTCTATCGGGAGTACCGCGACGTCGTCTCGCTCTTCTCCCACGTCGTCGAGACCGAACGCCGGTTCTACCTCTGCAACTCCGTGGACATGAAGGTGCGCAACGACGGCGGCGAGGTGTTCTTCGACGTGACGATGAGCGATGCGTGGGTATGGGACATCTACCGGCCGGCGCGGTTCGTCAAGACGGTGCGGGTGGTGACGTTCAAGGACGTCAACATCGAGGAGCTGCCCAAGTCCGACCTCGAGCCGCCGGCCTGACGGGTCTGCTCGTCCACACCCCCTGCGCCGCTCGTCCCACGATCCACAGGCGGCTGGCGGGGACTGGAGCCGCCGTCGGTGGGCCGCGATGGTTGCGGCATGGAGCAGACACACGGTATGCCGGGCGGGCGCGGGATGCCGCACACGACGGCGAAGGCGCTCGGCAGCTATGGCGAGCGGATGGCCGCGCGCTACCTGCGTGACCGGGGGCTGGAGATCCTCGCCTGCAACTGGCGGTGTGCCGTCGGCGAAGTCGACATCGTGGCCCGCGACGGGGACTGCCTCGTCGTCTGCGAGGTCAAGACGCGCCGGTCGACCACCTTCGGGTCCCCGATCGAGGCGGTGACCCGCCAGAAGCTGGCGCGGTTGCGGCGCCTCGCCGCGGTGTGGCTCGCGGATCACGAGGGCCACTACGCCGACGTGCGGGTCGACGTCATCGGCGTGCTGCGTCCTCGGCGGGGTGCCTGCCAGATCGAGCACCTCGTGGCGGTGGCGTCGTGACACTGGGACGCACCCGGGCGGTGGGCCTTCAGGGACTGGTCGGCTTCCTCGTCCACGTCGAGGTGGACGTCTCGAGCGGGCTGCCGGCGTTCACGATCAGCGGTCGGGCCGACCCGGCCTGCGCTCAGGCGCCCGACCGGGTCAAGGCGGCGGCGTCCAACTCGGGCCACCCCATCCTGTCGCGCCGGGTGACGGTGAACCTCTCTCCGGCGTCGGTGCCCAAGGTCGGCTCGGGCTTCGACCTGGGGATCTGCGTCGCGGCGCTGGTGGCCTCCGGCGAGATCCCGCCGCGGGTGGCGGACGAGGTCGTGCACATCGGTGAGCTGGGGCTGGACGGCACCGTGCGCCCAGTGCGCGGGGTGCTCCCGCTGGTCCTGGCCGCGGCACGGGCGGGGGTGCGTCACGTCGTCGTCCCGGTGGCCAACGCGGCCGAGGCTCGGTTGATCCGGGACGTGCAGGTCCACCCGGTGCTGCACATGGGCGAGCTGGTCCGACGGTATGAGCTCCTGGCGCAGGGGCTGGCGCCGGATCCGGTGCCCGAGCCGGTGACGACGGCCACCCCGGCCACGGCCGGGACGAGGGTCCCCGACCTGCTGGACATCGTCGGGCAGGACGAACCGCGCCGGGCGCTGGAGACCGCGGCGGCCGGAGGCCACCACCTCTATCTCGTCGGCCCCCCGGGGGCGGGCAAGACGATGCTGGCCGAGCGCCTGCCCGGGATGCTGCCGCCGCTGGACGAGGACCAGGCAATGGAGGTCACGGCGATCTCTTCGGTCCTGGGCATCCTCGGTGCGCAGGGAGCACTGGAACGCCGGCCGCCGTTCGTGGCCCCGCACCACGGTGCGTCGATGGCCGCCGTCATCGGGGGCGGGAGCAGCGTCGTCCAGCCGGGCGCCGCGACCCAGGCCCACCACGGTGTCCTCTTCCTCGACGAGGCCCCGGAGTTCGGCCGCTCGGTGATCCAGGCCCTGCGTCAGCCGATGGAGTCGGGTGAGGTGGTCGTGGGGCGGGCCACGGGCAGGTTCCGGTTCCCCTGCCGGTTCCAGCTGGTCCTGGCCGCCAACCCGTGCCCGTGCGGGATGGGCTTCGGCAAGGGGCTGCGCTGCACGTGCTCGCCGCTACGTCGGCGCACCTACCTCGACCGGCTCAGGGGACCGGTGCTCGACCGGATCGACATCCAGGTCTTCGTCCCCGCGCCATCTCGCGCGACCCTGGTGATGCAACCCGGCGAGACGACGGCAGCGGTCGCGGCCCGGGTGCATGCCGCCCGTCAGCGCCAGGCCGCCCGCTGGGCCGGCACCGGCTACCGTCTCAACGCCCACGTCCCCGGCCCCGTCTTCCGCGCCGGACTGATGCGCTTGCCCCGAGGGGTGACGGCCTTCCTCGACGCCGCCCTCGACCGGGGCGGGTTCTCGATGCGCGCCTACGACCGGTGTCTCAAGCTCGCGTGGACCCTCACCGACCTGCGCGGGGACGAGCGGCCCACCGCGGACGACATCGGACTGGCCCTCAGCATGCGACAGCAGGAGGCGGTGGTGGCATGAGCCGGAGCGAGCGCGATGGGGCGGACCCGACCCGACGAGCGGGCCAGACGGACGCGACGGACAGCACAGAGAGGGCGGGTGGGGTGGACGCAAGGGGCGGCTCGGGGAGCGGGACGAGTGACGAGGACCGGTGGGCCCGGGCGGCGTGGAGCCGGTTGGCCGAGCCGGGAGACGAACGGGCGGTGGAGCTGATCGCCGACCATGGAGCAGCCGGGGCGCTGGCGCTGGTCCTCGACGGGTCGCCTGAGGCGCACGAGACGTTCGTCCGGCGAGCCGAACGCCTCGACGTCGATCGGGATCTGGAGATCGCCGAACGGGTCGGCGCCCGCCTCGTGTGTCCCGACGACGAGGACTGGCCGAGCGGGGTGGACGACCTCGACACGCCGCCGATCTGTCTGTGGGTCCGGGGTCCGGCCGACCTGTCGGCGCTCGCCCGGCGGTCCGTCGCCGTGGTCGGGGCCCGGAGCTGCACCTCCTACGGCGACCTGGTGGCGGCTGACTTCGGAGCCGGCCTCGCGGACCGCGGGTTCGCCGTCGTCTCCGGCGCCGCGTTCGGCATCGACGCGGCGGCCCACCGGGGCGCACTGGCGGTGGATGGGGTCACCATCGCGGTGCTCGCCGGGGGCGTCGACCGGGCCTACCCCGTCGCCCACGAGACGCTGATCCACCGGATCGCAGACACGGGCGCCGTGATCTCCGAGGTGGCACCCGGTTCGGCGCCGACCAGGCCGCGGTTCCTGTTGAGAAACAGACTCATCGCGACGATGACCACGGGCACCGTCGTCGTGGAGGCCGGGCTGAGGTCCGGCTCGCTCAACACCGCTCGGACAGCTGCCGGGCATTTCCGTCCCGTGGGGGTCGTCCCGGGGCCGGTCACCTCGATGGTATCGGCCGGATGCCATCAGGCACGCCGCGACGGGTTCGCCGAGATCGTCACGGACGTCGCCGAGGTCATCGACCTCGTCGGTGCCATCGGCCGCGACGCGGCCCCCCGTCCGAGCGCCCCCGTCCGCAACGACGACGGGCTCGACCCGGCCGACGCGGCGGCGCTGGCCAGCGTCCCGGTCCGCAAGGCGGCGAGCGTGCTGAGCATTGCCGTCGCCGCGGGACTGGTCCCAAGCTCGGTCCTCGCGAGCCTGGCCCGACTCGAGCTCCTGCAGCTCGTCGTCAGGGAGGGGGAGGGATGGCGCAAGAGACCACCAGAGCGGGCCGGCACCGCGTGATGGCAGCAGCTGGAGCAAGGACCTGCGGACCGGTGACCCAACGCGCCGCGCCGGTCCTTGCTCCGGCTCGATGTGTTTGTCACGGTGACGGGGTGGGTCACCAGGACGAAGAGGACGGGGCAACCGAGCCCCCAACCGGGCCGGCAACCGGGCCCCCAACCGGGCCGGGAGCCGGGCCGGGAGTCGTCGACGCCTTCTCGCGTCACCTCGTCTCCGAGCGCGGGCACTCAGAGCACACCCGGCGGGCCTACGTCTCGGACGTCGAGAACCTGCTGGACTTCATCGGGGCCGAGCGCGGTGTGGGCGACATCGAGGGCCTCCGGCTCGCTGACCTGCGGGCCTGGCTCGCCCAGCTCTCGCGCTCGGGCAGTGCGCGGTCGACAATCGCCCGGCGCGCTGCAGCAGCGCGGACCTTCCTGCGATGGGCGGTGCGCACCGGGCGGATCACCCACGATCCCTCCCTGCGGCTCGTCGCCCCGCGCCGGTCGGCGACGTTGCCCGGAGTGCTCCGCCAGCGCGAGGCGGCCGACCTCCTGGAGGTGGCAGCGACTGCGGCTGACGACGACGACCCGATCCACGTCCGCAACCGCGCCCTGCTGGAGCTGCTCTATGCCAGCGGCATCAGGGTGGGGGAGCTCGTGTCCCTCGACATCGACGACGTGGACCTGAGGAGCGACCTCGTGCGGGTGATGGGCAAGGGCGCCAAGGAGCGGACCGTCCCCTTCGGCGTCCCGGCCCGCCATGCCCTCGAGGCCTGGCTGGCCAATCGGGGTCAGGTCGCGACTGCCGGGAGTGGACCGGCCCTTTTCCTCGGCCGGCGTGGTCGACGCGTCGACCCCCGCCAGGTGCGCGAGGTCGTCCACCTCCTGCTGGCCCACGTCGCCGACGCACCCGACCTCGGGCCGCACGGGCTGCGACACAGCGCGGCGACCCACCTCCTCGAGGGCGGCGCCGACCTACGGATCGTCCAGGAGCTGCTCGGGCACGCAAGCCTCGCGACGACCCAGCTCTACACCCACGTCTCGGTGGACCGGCTCAGAAGGTCCTACGAGCAGGCCCATCCGCGAGCGTGAGCGCCGACCCGCCCGTGGGCCAGGGACGCGTGCGCCTTCGGGACAGCCTCGGGGAGCACCGCCGGCGCTCCGAACACGCCCCGGAACCCCGGGTGACCCGCCCTGTGCCGAGGTGGCCCCAGAATGGGTCACGGTCCGCACTGCTGACCCCAACAGCTGAACGAGGGACCGGCTGGCCGACTGACCGGCTGACTGCCGACCCACTGACCGACTGGCCGACTGACCGACCAACCAGGACTGGAGCAGATGCCACTCACCGACCCCATGGCAGCTCAACGAGGGGGCGATCTGCTTCCCGGCCATGAGCTCGGGTCCCGGCGCGCCGCCGCGGCGAGGCGTCGTCGGATGCGGCTGCGGCGGAGCCTGGCCGGGCTCGCGACGCTGATGCTCCTCGCCACCGTGGTCGCGCGTTGGCCGCACGACCCCGGTGACGACCTGGGGACGGGCATCCCGGTTCCGGTCGCCATCATGCCGGTCGCCGACCCCGAGGCGGACACCGCCACCCCGCACGCGGACGACGAGGCAGAGGCCGACCTGTCGCCGACAGCGGTGACCGCTGAGTCGACGCCGGCCGTCCCGGCAGCGGGGGCGGGCACCGTGACCGCCGTGGCGATACCCCAGGGCAGCGAGAAGCAGAGCGCCCAGCAGAAGACGGGTCGCGTGGTGAGGTACTCCATCGAGGTGGAAGACGGACTGACGGTCGATACGAGGGAGGTCGCCGTGACGGTCGCGGCGGTGCTCAGCGACGATCGCGGCTGGCAGGAGGTGGACGGGGTGCGCTTCGTGGCGGTTGCCCCGACCGACGTGTCGGGGGGCGCGCCCGTCGACATCCGCGTGACGCTGGCCAGTCCCGCCCTCACGGCCCGGCTCTGCGCGCCGCTCAACGTCAGCGCCCAGCAGGTGTCCTGCTGGAACGGCGGCCGGTCGGTGCTCAACCTCACCCGGTGGGTGCTCGGGTCGCGGACCTATGGCGCGGACCTCGCTGCCTACCGGACCTACCTCGTCAACCACGAGGTCGGTCACGGCCTCGGTCACCAGCACCGAGGCTGCCCGGGCCCGGGCAAGCCTGCGCCGGTGATGGTCCAGCAGACCAAGAGCCTCGAGGGCTGCACGCCCTGGCCATACCCCGACCCCTCCTGACGTCCGGCTCTGGCAGGGTCAGGCCATCGGGAGCAGGACCACCCGCAGGACACCGACGAGCCCCAGCGGGTTGAGGTAGGTCTCGCCCCGGAGCACGCCCCAGTGCAGGCAGGTCGCCGGCGCGCAGTGACCGATCGTCGCCGACACGGTGGCCACCACGTGGCCACGCCCCACCGCAGCCCCCGTCGGGAGGGCTCCCTCGACGGGCTCGAAGGTGCTCCGCAGCCCCCCGGGATGGGCGAGCACGACGACCCCCCGGCCGGCGATGACGCCGCTGAAGGTCACGACGCCGGCCTCGGGCGCACGGACCGGCTGCCCAACGATGGCGTCCAGATCGACGCCACGGTGTCCCGCAGACCGCGGGTGCGGGGGCGGTGCGAAGCGCTCGACCAGGCGGGGATCGGGCGCCAACGGCCAGGCCCAGCGACCCGGGCGGCCCTCGACCGACCTCGACCGGGCCGCGAGGACCGGACCACCCCCGCCCTGAGGGTCAGGCGCCACCGCCGCGTCCGCGGACGCCGGCATCCCCAACCCCACTCCCACGACGAGGCCGACGACCTGCGCCAGGGCCGCGGCCCGGATGAGCACCGATGTCGAGGGCGGACGGGAGGGGCGCATGCGACCACTCTCGTGCCGCGGCACCTCGGGCGCGACGGCCCACCGCTCGCCTGTGGATCCTGGGGCGAGCGAGCCGCACCCTGTGGACGCCGAAAGCCGGTCCGCAGATCTCGGTGACGCTCAACGGACACCACGCAGAGCGGCCAACCGGAGGACGGCCTCCTCGAGCACCTCGTCCCGTTTGCAGAACGCGAACCTCACGAGGGTCCTGGCCGCATCGACGTCGTCGTGGAACACCGACACCGGCACGGCGACCACGCCACACCGCGGCGGCAGCTCCCGGCAGAACTCCAGGGCGTCGCTCGCCCCCAGCGGCGCGGCGTCGGCGATGACGAAGTAGGTCCCTGCGGGTCGAGACACGCTCAGTCCCGCCTCCGTCAGCCCCCTGCAGAGCAGGTCCCGCTTGCCCTGGAGGGAGGCGGCCAACCCGGCATATACCTCGTCGCCGAGGCCGAGGGCGATGGCGACAGCGGGTTGGAAGGGGCCCGACGCGACATAGGTGAGGAACTGCTTGACCGTCCGCGCCGCCGCGACCGCCTCGGCCGGCCCGCAGACCCAGCCGACCTTCCAGCCCGTCGCCGAGAACGTCTTGCCAGCCGAGGAGATGGTCAGGGTCCGGTCGGCCATGCCGGGTAGGGTCGCCACCGGGATGTGCGAACGTCCGTCGAACACCAGGTGCTCGTAGACCTCGTCGGTGACGACCCACGCGTCGTGCTCGCGGGCGAGGTCGCAGACGAGGTCGAGCTCGGCCCGGGTGAAGACCTTGCCGGTCGGGTTGTGCGGGCTGTTGAGCAGGACGAGCCGGGTCCGTGCGGAGAACGCCGCCCGCAGCGAGGCCTCGTCGACGGCGAAGTCGGGGAAGCGCAGCACCGACGTGCGGCGGGCCGCGCCGGCGAGGGCGATCGTCGCGGCATACGAGTCGTAGTAGGGCTCGAACGTCACCACCTCGTCGCCGGGCTCGCACAGCGCGAGGACGACGGACGCGATGGCCTCGGTGGCGCCGGCGGTGACGAGGACCTCGCGCGCCGGGTCGAGTCGTATGCCGTAGAAGCGGCGCTGGTGCGCGGCGATCGCCTCGAGCAGCTCGGGGACGCCGGGGCCGGGCGGGTACTGGTTGCGACCGGAGTCGATCGCGGCCTTGGCGACGTCGAGCATCTGCTGCGGTCCGTCGGTGTCGGGGAAGCCCTGGCCGAGGTTGATCGCCCCGGTCGAGGTCGCGAGCGCCGACATCTCCGCGAAGATCGTCGTCCCGAAACCCTGCATGCGTGCGACGAGTGGACCAGCCATGCCGCCACCCTAAACGTCGTGCCTCAGCGTTCCGGGACCCGCGGCGGGCCGAAGCCGCAGGCCGTGATCCGGTAGAGCCGGTAGCGGCCCGCCCGGTCGACCTCCTCGAACCCCGTGGTCCCCCCGAGGGCGGCCAGCCCGGTCGTCCGGTCGCTGAGGCTGAGCCAGTAGCGGACCGGACCGGTCACGGCATACTGCACGTTCATGCGGCGCAGGGCGGCGCAGACGTCGCCTCGGCGCAGCACGTCCTTGAGGTGCATCGCGATGAGCGCACTGTCCGGGTCCGGGTTAAGCAGCAACGAGTCGAAGAGCACGGGCCGGTCGTGGAAGGCGTAGAGGAACGACGACCCGTTGGCGGGGACCCCCGCCGTGACGACGCCCTCGGGAATGTGCGCGGCGAGGTGCGCGAGGTCGGCGTTCTCCGCGGCGGTGAGCAGGACCCGGTCCGGCTGGGGCGGCCGGTAGTAGCGGGCGGTCAGCCCGGTCGTCTCGGCGTGGTCGAGGCCGACGGTCGCGACGACGAACAGCACGAGCGCGCTCGCGACGACGGCGCTCGGGAGCACGCGCGCGGCGCCGGCCCCGGGCCGGGCCGAGCGGGGGTGGGCCGTCAGCGCCCGCTGGAGCCCACTCGCGAGGACGGCGATGCCGGCAACAGCCAGGAGCA
Organism: Lapillicoccus sp.; assembly: GCF_046595215.1. Lineage (NCBI taxonomy): Bacteria > Bacillati > Actinomycetota > Actinomycetes > Micrococcales > Intrasporangiaceae > Lapillicoccus > Lapillicoccus sp. The sequence goes on from NZ_JBKJPP010000035.1 coordinate 57,464, forward strand.
GCGCCGGGACGGTGGCCAGCGCGGCGAGCCGGACCTTGTCGTTGTACCAGTACCCCGTGAGGAGCACCCCGAACGGGGTCCGGCTCGTGGCGGCGAGGGCGAAGAGGACGAGGCAGGCGAGGTGGGTGACGACGATCCAGCGCCGTTCGGGGCGCAGGGCGCAAGCGACCCCGCCGGCGAGCACGACGAGCAGCAGCCCCCAGGGCGGCCCCCCGACCTGGAGCGAGAGCAGCAAGCCGTCCGCCAGGGCGGCACCGACCGGCTGGGCCGCGGCGAAGTCGTAGCTTTGGGTGTCGGCCACCTGACGGGACAGTCGGGGGACGACGACGAGCCCGGCACCGACGGCGGTGACGAGGGCCGCGAGCAGCGCCAGGGCCCGGGCCCGGGGTCGCCCGCTCGAGTGGAGGGCGCGGTTGCCGGCCGCGGTCATCAGCCCGAGCGCGACGATCATCGCCAGCGAGACGAGCCCGTTGGGGTGGCTGAGGGTGAGGCCCGGCACGGCGAGCAGGGCCGCAGCCCCGGCCACCGGGCGCGTGAGCTGCGCCGTGGCCGGCAGGGTCCCGGTGGCGACGAGCGCCGGCACGAGCACGCCCGGCAGGAGCGCCGTGGCCAGCAGGTTGGGCCACAGGACGCCCCACCCCAGGAGGATGAACGGAAAGCTCGTGAACGTCGCCGACGCCAGACCCGCCCCGAGCAGGACGACGGGGGAGCGGCCGAAGCACTGGCGGGCCAGCGCCACGCAGCCCAGCGGCCAGATCACGGCGGCCGTCGTCAGCGCCGTGAGGTTGGCCGCCTCCACGATGTCGAGCCTGGGCAGGACCTGCATGGCCGTGGCGGCGATGTCGTGAAAGCCGCTGGGATAGCTCGGAGCCCGGAGCGAGGAGAAATTGGCGGTGTCGAGGAACGCCCGGATCCGGTTGAGGTGGGCCACGGCGTCGGTGCTGTCCACGAGCTCGTGGGGCGAGCCCATCGCGGGCACGGCGGCGGAGAGGACGGCGGCCACCCCGAGGCCCACACCGGCCACGGAGGGCCAGCGCGGCCTGTCAGCCTCCCGGACCGCGCACCGCGGCCAGCGCGCGCGCAGGAGCAGCCCGACACCGAGGGCGAGGAGCAACCACCCCGCGGCCGCCGCGACGAAGAGCCCGGGGCTCCAGCCGAGCCCGATCACCTGGGCCACGACGGGCGCGCCGGCCAGCACGCTCACGCCCAGGGCGGGTGCGGTGCCCCAGGCCACGAGGCCGCGCAGCCCCACGGCATACGCAGCGCCGAGCCCGGGCAGGACCACGAGGGCGACCACGAGCAGGAGGGCAGGCAGGGCCTGCAGCCACTCACTCATGGGTCGGGCCTCTCCGTGCCGGCTCGGGTCCTGCTCGGGCGGACCCGACGGGAACCGGGACGGGAGCACGATATCCGCCCCCGCCGGGGTAAGCCTGCGCGTGTGCTGATGTGCCGACCCGGATTTCCCCCCGCGGCCCCGCCGGACGTACCATGGCCCCACGACATCTGCATCTCGAGCCGCGTTCAGACGGGGCCCGTGGCGCGGGAGTCGAATTCGCGCGTCTTCCACTGCCTGACGGGTCCCTCTCGAGGGAGCAGCCCCGAAGGCGGGGCGCACCACGGCAGTCGGGTATGCCGGGCAGCGACATCGCTGCCCGGCCGCCGGTGGGGTGCGTTGCAGACGCCAGGCACGAGTACGGCAACCCCGCCAGCCTCGTGGATAACTGGAACAAAGGAAAGCGAGACCACGGCATGGCCGTCGTCACCATGCGCCAGCTCCTCGAGAGCGGCGTCCACTTCGGGCACCAGACCCGACGCTGGAACCCCAAGATGAAGCGCTTCATCATGACCGAGCGCAACGGCATCTACATCATCGACCTGCAGCAGTCGCTGACCTACATCAACAACGCCTACGAGTTCGTCAAGGAGACCGTCGCCCACGGCGGCACCATCCTCTTCGTCGGCACGAAGAAGCAGGCCCAGGAGCCGATCGCCGACCAGGCGACCCGCGTCGGGATGCCCTACGTCAACCACCGCTGGCTGGGCGGCATGCTCACGAACTTCAACACGATCTCCAAGCGCCTCACGCGCCTGAAGGAGCTCGAGGAGATCAACGCCGACGACCTCGCCCGCTCGGGTCGCACCAAGAAGGAGCTGCTCATCCTCAACCGTGAGCGGATCAAGCTCGAGAAGACCCTGGGCGGCATCCGCAACATGGCCAAGGTCCCCTCCGCCGTGTGGATCGTCGACACCAAGAAGGAGCACCTCGCCGTCGACGAGGCACGCAAGCTCGGCCTGCCCGTCATCGCGATCCTGGACACGAACTGTGACCCGGACGAGGTCGACTACAAGATCCCCGGCAACGACGACGCGATCCGCTCCGTCACCCTGCTGACCCGCGTCATCGCGGATGCCGTCGCCGAGGGCCTCGTTGCCCGCTCCGGCGGTCGCTCGGGCGCCAATGCCGACGGCACCGGGGCGGACGAGCCGCTCGCCGAGTGGGAGCGCGAGCTCTACGCCGACGCCGCTGCCACCGACGCTCCGAAGGCCGACTCGAGCGAGGCGACCGAGGCTCCCCCGGCTGCCGC
>NZ_JBKJPP010000079.1:0-13036 GCF_046595215.1 Lapillicoccus sp.
AGGCGCTCGGAAGCACCATCGCAGCCAACCCGCCCGCCAGACCCGTCGCCCATACCATCAGCACGATCACGAGACGCTTCATCAAACCCACCCCCAGCGAAAGGACGCAACCCCAGAGGGTTGCCATAGGTCTGGATCATGCCCAGCCGACCTTGTGGATTCCTTGGGACGGGTCAGGTCGGCCCGAACGTCAGAGTCCTCCGACCCGGACATCTGACGACGCTGCACACCGGATCGGACGTCACCGGATCATGCGCCAGCACAATGGTGGTCAGGTCAGAAGAGGCTTTCCTCGGTCTGCGGCAGACGTCGCTGGTCGTGCAGCACCCGCGCCCCGGAAAGCAGGAGCTTGGCTTCGTGCTGCTGGTGTCATGGGCGAGAACAGCAACTCGCGGTCCCGCTGGCCGGGACGAACACACTGACCAGCCCCGTAGGCTCGGGCGCCGCACCGATCACAGCGATCGGCCGCTGTGAGATCCACCCTAGCCATAGCCCCAATTGACCATTCGGAACACGTCTACCCATGGGCGCTGGAACGGAGACCCAATGGGCCCGGGCCGACCCCAAGGTCATCTCATGGTCGAGCGGCGCTGCCGATCCCGAAGGCCATGGCGCCGTGCCCGAAGTCGGACTACACCACCTGGAGCCAGCCACCGGGACCCGGGGTGGGTCAGCAGAACTCGTTGGGAAACCAGCGCCACCAGATCTGGCCGGGCCAGATCGGCTCCCCGGACCCGATCGTCTACAAGATCGAGCACCTGGTGAGCGCCCACTCCTTCACCACCTCGCAGGTGCTGCCGATCGACGCCTTGGGCCGCCCGACGATCTCGTTCGACGCCTCCGGCGCCACCGTCAGCGCGGGCACCCTGCGGACGTTGCCCCAGAGCACGATCTACGGCTTCAACGGCACGTTCCCCGGGCCGATGATCAACAACGAGTACGGCAGGCCTGCCTTGGTCCGGTTCGTGAACCGGTTGGATGAGAACCCGATGAACCTGGACCGCCAGGACTTCGGAGCCCCGGACTGGTCGGCCCTGATCCACCTGCACAACGCTCACACCGCGCCCGAGAGTGACGGCAACCCGCACTACTCGATGAGGTACGGGCCTCAGCACCATGGCTTCAGGCCGGGGCAGTGGGTCGACCAGCTGTACCTGAACTGGCCGGCCGGCGGCGACGACCGGGAGAAGCAGAGCTTCTTCTGGTTCCACGACCACCGGATGGACCACACCGGCGCCAACGTCTACAAGGGCATGGTCGGGCTGTTCCCGATGTACGACCCGAAGGACGGGACCTCCGTTGGACGTCCGGGAGGTCTCGATATGGGAGACGAGCGGCAGGGCTTCCGGCTGCCCGGGGTCCGCACGAACAACCCCGATGGGTCCTTCGACGTTAAGTACGACGTCCCGCTGGCCTTCTTCGACGCCCGCCTCGACGACGGCGTCACGACGCACAAGGACATGCACGACGGGATGGGTGAGTTCCCGGACGCCAAGAACCCGGCCACCCACCCCGAGTGGTGGGGCAAGACGTTCTACAAGCACATGCCCAGCCACGGCTTCATCGGGGACATCTTCACCGTCAACGGCACGGCATACCCGGTGATGAAGGTGGATCGGCGCAAGTACCGGTTCCGGTTCCTTGACTGCTCGATCTCGAGGATCTACGAGTTCAAGCTGATGAGCTCGACGCAGGGCCCGAAGTCGTCGGCGTCCCTGGGATACACGGGCGACGAACTCCAGGGTCAGTACCGGATCCCGGACGCCCAGCAGTGCATGAAGTTCACCCAGATCGCCAATGACGGAGGGCTCCTGCCGTTCCCGATCACCCGGGACTCGTTCGAGCTGTGGCCGGCCAAGCGGCGCGAGGTCATCATCGACTTCACCCGCTACCAGGACGGTACGCCGACCACCAAGGGCGACGTCGTCTACCTGACCAACGTCATGCGGATGCCCGACGGTCGGATGTGGTCCAACTCCTCACGCTTCTCACCCGACCCGAAGTACACGGTGCCGATGTTGAAGTTCGTCATCGGGGACGACGCGCCTGACAACAGTCAGATCCCGACGGCCATGCGGCCCCTGCCGCCGCTGCCGAGCAACTGGCAGAGCCTGTTGGACAACCGGCTGATCTTCGAGGTGCAGCGCGGCAGCGCCGGCGGCGAGATCGAATGGCTGATCAACGGCAAGCCCTTCGACCCATCGACCGTGGCCACCAGCCTGCCGAACCGGGCCGGTAAGACACCGCTGGCGCAGCAGAAGAAGAACAGCTTCAACCTCTGGGAGATCCGCAACGGCGGCGGTGGCTGGGTGCACCCCTTCCACCTGCACATGGAGGAGCACCGCACCGTGATGCGCAACAACAAGGACGTCACCCGCGGAGACCCCTCCCACCCCGACGACGTCTCGCGTGAGGACGTGGTGGCGCTCGACCCGGGCGAGTCGACGATCGTGTACCGGGGGTTCCGCGACTTCGTCGGGCCCTACGTGGCGCACTGTCACAACCTGGCCCACGAGGACCACGCCATGATGATTGGCTGGGAGATCACCCCCTGATTCCCTGCTCCCCCCACCTCCGGGCCCGACCACAGATGAGAGGTCTCCATGTCCATCGGCTCCACCGTGGAGTGCCCCACCGCCGTGCCGGCCCGACGGGGCGTCCCGTGGGCGACGGTCCTGCCGGTTGCCGTCGTGATGGCCTTCGCCAACGGGTTCTGGCTGACCTCGCTGCGCGGCGCCGTCGGCGCCATCGAGCGCACCCAGGGCCCCTTCGCGAGCTGGTTGCGCGAGTCCACCCTGGCCGTCCCGGCCTACGTCTTCGCCGTGCTCGCAGCCCTGACGTTGGCGCTGCGCCTGTTCGGATCGGCGCCGCGCCGGCTCAGGCTGGTCACGACCGCCCTGATGGTCGTCGCGGCCGGCACCGTGGCCGGCACCGCCTTGATGGCGGCCAGCTCGGCCTACGACTACCACCTGCAGGCGAGTCAGCAGCAGATGATGCACGCGATGGGCGGCACCTGCGCCATCGCGAACTGTCTAACAGCCGCACAACAGGCCTCGTTCGGCCTCGCGGTCCGCGCCGTCGTCTATGGCAGCGCCATCCTCCTGGTGACCAACCTCGCCGTCGTCGCCTGGGTCTATGCCATCCGCGGCGGTCGCCTCGACGTCGCCAGCAGACGCCGGCGCGCCGTGCCCGACAGCGCAGCCGGGCCCGACAGCGCGGCCGTGCCCGACAGCACCCGCGTCAACCAGGTCAGCGAGCTGCGGCGCCTCCTTGCGGCGGCGCTCATCGGCAGCGCGCTGCTCCACGCCGCAGTCGTCCCCGAGCACCAGCGAGAGTGGCCCGCGGCCGGCGCGTTCTTCATGGTCCTCGCGGCTGCCCAGCTCTGGCTTGCCGTCGCCGTCCGCCTGTCGGCTCGCCTGCAGCCCGCCGTGCTGCCCACAGTGGCGGCCCTCTGCGCCGGGACGCTCGCCGTGTGGGTGTACTCCCGCAGCCTGGGTATGCCGTTCGGCCCGGGTGCCGGGATCCCCGAGCCCGTCGGGGTGGCCGATGTCGGAGCCAGCCTTCTCGAGCTTGCCGCCCTGTTCATCGCCCTGGTCCTCCTTCGTGACCGAGGGTGGCTGCGACACCCACCTGCGTCTGCGCACCTGCGCTGGCTCGCCCTGGTCGCCGTCGTCGCCGTCACCAGCGGCGCCCTCGCCGGCAGTGGCCTGCCCGTGTTCGACGACATCACCGGGAGCACCGGGGACTCATCGATCGTCTCCGCCCACTGAGACCGAGCCACCGGGGGGAACTGCACGCACGGGCGACCGCGGGCGTGATCCTGCGCGCGCGGCGCGGATAGGCTCCCATCGTGCCAACCCAGACATCGAGACCGTGGCAGTCGTGGCTGATCCTCGTCGGCGCGATCGTCGTCGGCTGCTTGCTCGTCGCGTCGCGGATCAAGCCGGTGGCGCTCGTCGGAGTCGCCATCATCGTGATCTGCCTGCTGATCGTCCTGCGGATGTCGATCGAGGCCTTCGGGGGCGGACGCCGACGCTGAGTCGCGTCTGCGGCCTCGGCTCCCGACGGGACGGGACGGGGCGGGACGGGGCGGGACGGGGCGTCGGCGGCGTCCCGGCATACGGGATGGTCGTCTCACTGGCCGTAGACTCGAGGGCGGCACAGCGCGGTGCCGAGCAGCAGTTCCCGCACTCCGACCGGCCGATCGCCAGGCCGCCGATCCCTTTAGGACAGCCACGTGACCAAGCCCGTCGTCCTCATTGCCGAGGAACTCTCTCCCGCCACCCTCGACGCCCTCGGCCCTGACTTCGAGGTCCGCACCGTCGACGGCGCGAACCGCGAGGAGCTGCTCCCAGCCCTGGCCGACGTGGACGCGGTGCTGATCCGCTCGGCGACGAAGATGGATGCCGAGGCGATCGCCGCGGCCAGGAGGCTCAAGGTCATTGCCCGCGCGGGTGTCGGCCTCGACAACGTGGACGTGCCCGCGGCGACGCTGGCGGGGGTCATGGTCGTCAACGCGCCCACCTCCAACATCACCTCCGCTGCCGAGCTGGCAGTGGGCCTGCTCCTGTCGACGGCGCGCAACATCGCGCCGGCCAACGACGCGCTGAAGAACGGTGCCTGGAAGCGCAGCAAGTACGGCGGCGTCGAACTGTTCGACAAGACCGTCGGCATCGTCGGCCTCGGCCGGATCGGTGCGCTGGTCGCCGAGCGGCTCAAGGGCTTCGGCATGGAGATCATCGCCTACGACCCCTACACGACGGCCGCCCGCGCCGCCCAGATCGGCGCCAGGCTGGTCGGGCTCGACGAGCTGCTCGCCCAGTCCGACTTCATCACCGTGCACCTGCCCAAGACCCCCGAGACGGTCGGTCTCATCGGCGAGGACGCACTGAAGATGGTCAAGCCGACGGTGCGCATCATCAACGCCGCTCGCGGCGGGATCGTCGACGAGCAGGCGCTCGCGGACGCCCTGCGTGACGGTCGGGTCGCCGGCGCCGGCATCGACGTCTTCGCCAAGGAGCCGACCACCGAGTCGCCGCTCTTCGCGTTCGAGTCCGTCGTCGTCACGCCCCACCTCGGCGCTTCCACCGACGAGGCCCAGGAGAAGGCCGGTGTCTCGGTCGCCAGGTCCGTGCGGCTCGCCCTCGGCGGCGACCTGGTCCCCGACGCGGTCAACGTGTCCGGTGGCGCCATCGACGAGGAGGTCCGCCCCGGCATCGCGCTCGTCGAGAAGCTCGGCCGGATCTTCACGGCGATCGCCGGGTCGGTGCCCGTGCAGCTGGACGTCGACGTCAAGGGCGAGATCACCGAGCACGACGTGTCGGTGTGGAAGCTGTCGGCGCTCAAAGGGCTCTTCCAGGACGTCGTCGAGGAGCAGGTCTCCTACGTCAACGCCCCGGTCATCGCCGAGCAGCGCGGCTGCGAGGTCCGGCTGCTCACTGACCTGGCCAGCGAGGACTTCCGCAACGTCACGACCCTGCGCGGCACCCTGAGCGACGGCACGGTCATCTCCGTGGCCGGCACCCTCACCGGCCCGCGGATGGTCGAGAAGATCGTCGGCATCAACGGGTTCGACCTCGAGGTGCCGCTGACCGACCACCTCGCCGTGTTCTCCTACTCCGATCGACCGGGCGTCGTCGGGCAGGTGGGTCAGGTCCTTGGAGACGAGGGCATCAACATCGGAGGCATGCAGGTCGCGCGCAGCGAGAAGAAGGACGCGGCCCTCGTGCTCCTCAATGTCGACGTGGCGCTCCCGCATGCCGTGGCCGAGAGGATCGCCGAGCTCGTCGGCGCGACGAGCTTCTCGGTCGTCAACCTCTGATCCTGACTCGGGTGGCGGGCGGCTCGTCAGGTGAGACGTCCGTCCCGAGGGTCAAGACGGAGACCTATCCTTGGCGACATGGCACAGCAGGTGGCACCGGAGCATGGATCGACCTCTGAGAGCACGACGTTGAACCTGGCCGTCATCGGCGGGGACGGCATCGGGCCGGAGGTGGTCGCGGAGGGTCTCAAGGTCCTCGAGAGCGTCACGGCCAGCTCGGGCCTGAAGATCACGACGACCGACTACGACCTCGGTGCCCGCCGGTGGCACGCGACGGGGGAGACCCTCCCGGACAGCGTCCTCGACGAGCTCCGCGGACACGACGCCATCCTCCTCGGCGCCATCGGTGACCCCACTGTCCCCAGCGGCGTCCTGGAGCGCGGCGTCCTGCTGCCGATCCGGTTCGCCCTCGAGCACTACGTCAACCTGCGCCCGGTCAGGCTCTATCCCGGCGTCGAGAGCCCGCTCGCCGTCGAGCGCGTGGCCCCCGGCGGCATCGACTTCGTCGTGGTCCGGGAGGGCACCGAGGGTCCCTACGTCGGCAACGGCGGATCGCTGCGCTCCGGCACCCCCCACGAGATCGCCACCGAGGTCAGCGTCAACACGCGCTTCGGCGTCGAGCGGGTCGTGCGTGACGCCTTCGCCCGGGCCCAGGCCCGCCCGCGCAAGCACCTCACCCTGGTGCACAAGCACAACGTCCTGACCCACGCCGGGCACCTCTGGCGGCGCACGGTCGACGAGGTCAGGGTCGACTTCCCGGACGTCGAGACGGCATACCAGCACGTCGACGCGGCGACGATCTTCCTCACGACCGACCCCGGTCGCTTCGACGTCATCGTCACCGACAACCTCTTCGGCGACATCATCACGGACATCGCCGCCGCGATCGCGGGCGGCATCGGCCTGGCGGCCAGCGGGAACATCAACCCCGAGCGCGCCCATCCGAGCATGTTCGAGCCGGTCCACGGCTCCGCCCCCGACATCGCCGGGCAGTCGAAGGCCGACCCGACGGCGACGATCCTGTCGGTGGCCATGCTCCTGGAGCACCTCGGCCGCACCGAGGACGCCCAGGCGGTCGAGGCCGCCGTCGCGGCAGACCTCGCCGAGCGCGGCACCACCCCACGGACGACCCAGGCCGTCGGCGACGCCATCGCCGCCCGCCTCGCCTGAGTCGCCAACTCACCGGACATCCGCCGCCGTGACGGCGGGTGCACCGCGGCGGGTGGCACCGCGGGCGGGTGGCACCGCGGGCGGGCCGCGCCCCCACGGGGCGGGTACCCTGCGATCAGCACCACGACGTATGCCGTCCGCCCCCTGCGGACCGATTTCGGAGGCCACCGCATGAGCACGCAGACGACCCACTCGACCTCGTTGACCTTTGAGGTCAGCCAGCGGCCGGACCCGTTGCCGGTCGCCGAGCGGGACGCGATCCTCGCCAACCCGGGCTTCGGCAAGAAGTTCACCGACCACATGGTGCGAGCGACGTGGACGAGCGACGAGGGCTGGCACGACGCCGGGGTCACGGCATACGGGCCGCTGCTCATCGACCCGGCCGCCGCGGTGCTGCACTACGCGCAGGAGATCTTTGAGGGCATGAAGGCCTACCGGCACGCGGACGGCTCGATCTGGACCTTCCGTCCCGAGGTCAACGCGGCCCGCTTCAGCCGCAGCGCCCGCCGGCTCACCCTCCCGGAGCTGCCGGAGGAGGACTTCATCGCCTCGCTCCGGGCGCTCGCGTCGGTCGATGCGGCCTGGGTGCCCGAGCCCGGCGACTCCGGCGAGAAGAGCCTCTACCTCCGCCCCTTCATGTTCGCCTCGGAGGTCTTCCTCGGCGTCCGGCCGGCCGCCCAGGTCACCTACTGCGTCATCGCCTCACCCGCCGGCGCCTACTTCTCTGGCGGGGTCAAGCCGATCTCGTTGTGGATCTCGACCGACTTCGCGCGCGCCGGAGCCGGCGGCACGGGCGCGGCGAAGTGCGGTGGCAACTATGCCTCGAGCCTGGCCGGTCAGCTCCAGGGCGCCGAGCACGGTTGCGACCAGGCGGTTTTCCTCGACTCCTCGACGCAGACCCACATCGAGGAGCTGGGGGGGATGAACCTCTTCCTCGTCTACCGGGACGGCCGGATCGTGACTCCCGAGCTCTCCGGCTCGATCCTCGAAGGCGTGACCCGCTCGTCGATCCTCGAGCTCGCCCAGGACCTCGGCCTGAGTCCGCAGGAGCGCCCCATCCCCATCGAGGAGTGGAAGGACGCGGCCCGCTCGGGTGAGCTCGCGGAGGTCTTCGCCTGTGGCACAGCCGCGGTCGTCACACCGGTCGGTGAGCTGCGCTGGGAGGGCGGCAGTGTCGACCACCGCACCGCCGGCTTCACCGGTGAGGTGGCGCTGGGGATCCGCCAGCGCCTGCTGGACATCCAGTACGGCCGCACGGAGGACTCCCGCGGCTGGCTCACCCGTCTCGTCTGACGCCTGACGGGCTCTCGGTATGCCGTCATCACCCGTCCCAGGAGTGGGTGCGCCCCGTGCGGTGCCGGGGCTGCGGCGACCGCGGCTCGTCGCGACCGACCTCGACGGGACGCTGCTGCGCTCGGACGGGTCGGTCTCCGAGCGAACCCGCGCCGCCCTGGCGGCTGTCGAGGCCGTGGGCATCCACACGGTCCTGGTCACTGCGCGTCCGCCGCGGTGGCTTGACGAGCTCGAGTCCGTCGTCGGCGCCGGGGGGATCGCCCTCTGCGGCAACGGGGCCTTCGTCTACGACGTGCCCAGGCGTGAGGTGCTGTCGCACCGGGGGATCGCACCGGAGGTGCTGGCGGGGATCGTTGCCGACCTGCGCCGTGAGCTGCCGGGGATGGGCTTCGCGGCCGAGCGGGCCTCGGGATTCGGCTACGAGCAGGGATACGCATCGCCGCACGAGATCCCGCGGGACGCCGTGTGCGGTGCCATCGAGGAGCTCGGCGACGAACCGGTCGGCAAGCTGCTCGGCCGGCTGCCCACGATGTCCGAGTCGCAGTTCCTCGACGCGGTCGCCCGGGTGGTCGGGGACCGTGGGATCGTCGCCTACTCCGGGGCGGGCGGCCTGGCCGAGATCTCCGCGCCCGGTGTCACCAAGGCAGCCGCCCTCGCCGACTGGTGCGTGGGCCTCGACGTCGAGGCGGCGGACGTCTGGGCCTTCGGCGACATGCCCAACGACCTGCCCATGCTCGCGTGGGCAGGCACGTCCTTCGCCGTCGCCAACGGCCACACCGACGTCCTCGACCTGGCCGACCACACCTGCCCGGCCAATGACGAGGACGGCGTGGCCCAGATGTTGGAGACCCTCGTCGCACAGCGACCCTGAGATAGGGATACGGAGATCGACGGCGGGGGGTGCGAAACGTGAGGAAGCGTGGTGGCGACTGTTGCCACGGCATACCGCCGTCGTCCGAGGCGCCCACATGGCGAGACGTGCTTGTCACAACGTGGACACGCAGGCAAAGTGTCGGGTGTGAAGCCTGTGACTGCAGTGGCCACCACCACGCTGATTATCCCCTAGCGCGACGAGACTCCTCGTCGCGCTGACCTCCCGTTACCCGGGGGGTCTTTTTGTGTCCCGGGCAAAACCCCCGCCCGGGCGCGGCGACAGGGAGGGGGACGATCTTCACCGACAACAGGCTTCACCACACTTCTTACCGACGAAAGCGACCCATGTCCGACCTGCACGTCTACGACACCACGCTGCGCGACGGCGCCCAGCAGGAGGGCCTCAACCTGTCCGTCGTGGACAAGTTGGCCATCGCGCGGCACCTCGACGAGCTGGGGGTGGGCTTCATCGAGGGCGGGTGGCCCGGAGCCAGCCCCAAGGACACCGAGTTCTTCGCACGCGCCCAACAGGAGCTCGACCTGCGCAACGCCACCCTGGCCGCCTTCGGGGCGACCCGCCGACCGCACTCGAAGGCGGCCGACGACCCGCTCGTGCGAGCCCTCGTCGACTCGGGCGCCTCGGTCGTGACGCTCGTGGCGAAGTCGCACGTGCGGCACGTCGAGGAGGCGCTGCGAACGACGTTGGCAGAGAACCTCGAGATGATCCGCGACACCGTCTCGTTCCTGCACGGGGAGGGCCGGCGCGTCTTCCTCGACGCCGAGCACTTCTTCGACGGGTATGCCGCGGACCCCGCCTATGCGCTCGAGGCCGTCCGCGTCGCAGCCGACGCCGGCGCCGAGGTCGTCGCGCTGTGCGACACGAACGGCGGGATGCTCCCGCACCAGATCGAGGTCGTCGTCGCGGAGGTGCTCGAGGCAACGACGGCACGTCTGGGGATCCACTGCCACAATGACACCGGGTGCGCCGTGGCCAACTCGATGGCCGCCGTCACAGCCGGCGCGACCCACGTCCAGGGGACGGTCAACGGCTATGGGGAGCGGACTGGCAACGCCGATTTGCTCACCGTGGTCAGCAACCTCCAGCTGAAGGGTGGGCGCGAGCTCGTGGCGCCGGCCAGACTGCGCGACGCCATGCGCATCGCCCACGCGATCAGCGAGGTGACGAACGTGCCGCCCTACAGCCGCCAGCCCTACGTGGGCTCGAGCGCCTTCGCCCACAAGGCCGGACTGCACGCGAGCGCCCTCAAGGTCGACCCCGACCTCTACCAGCACACCGACCCCACGGCCGTGGGCAACTCGATGCGCACGCTCGTGTCCGACATGGCGGGGCGAGCGAGCATCGAGCTCAAGGCCATGGAGCTCGGGTTCGACCTCAGCGGTCAACCACAGCTCGTCGCCGGGCTGCTCGCCACCGTCAAGGACCTCGAGCTGCGGGGCCACACCTTCGACGCGGCGGACGCGTCGTTCGCCCTGTTGCTGCGCGCCGCGGTCGCGGGCGCGCCGGTGTCGTTCTTCGAGGTCGAGTCCTGGCGGGTGATCACCGACGCCCGAGGCACCGACGACGCGACCTCGGAGGCCACCGTCAAGGTCGTTGCCAACTCTCAGCGCTTCGTCGCGACGGGGGAGGGGAACGGTCCCGTCAACGCCCTCGACCACGCCGTGCGCAAGGCGATCGCGCCCGTCTATCCCGAGGTCGACAGGCTCGAGCTGATCGACTTCAGGGTGCGCATCCTCGACGCGGCGCACGGCACGGACGCCGTCACCCGCGTGCTCATCGAGACCTCCGACGGGGAGACGTCGTGGGAGACCGTCGGGGTGGCGGCGAACATCGTCGAGGCCTCCTGGAAGGCCCTCGTGGACGGCATCACCTTCGGTCTCCTGCGCCACGACGTGCCGGTGCGCTGACGTCCGGTGCGCTGAGCTCCTCTGCGCCGACGTCAGGGGACGCCGGCGCGCCGGTTCAGCTCTGATGGCATTGACTGGGTCAACTGGTCAGCCAGTCGGGCCCTCAGCGCTCGATGACGCGCTCATGGTCCTCGACCACCGGGTCGTGCCTCTCGAGCTTGCGGTGGTATCGCATCCCCGCGGCACCGCCGGCGAGCGCGCCCAGCAGGGAGATGACGAGCAGGGCCACGAGCGCGATGAGGCCGCCGCTCGTGAGCTCCCCCTGGTTGACGGGCAGGCGCGGGAAGCTGTTCAGCGAGCTGAGCACGTCGTACTTCGCGCCGGCCACAGCTGCGGCGATCGCGACGGCGACGGCGACGATGACCGCCCAGACCCAGACACCAAGGCCCTGCTTGACACCCTCGAAGCGCGACATCCGGGCGGCGACGTAGCCGCCGCAGTAGTAGGCCACGAAGATGACGATGGCCAGGACGACCCCGCCGACGACGCTGACGCCCTTGGGGTCCTGGGAGATCTGGGTCGTGGCCTGCGTCACGCTTGAGCCCGAGGTGACGCCGATGGCCGCCCCGACCGCGGCGACCAGGGCGGTGAGGATCACGGCCAGCCCCATGGCGGCGACCCAGCCGAAGAACGCGGAGCCCCAGTTGATGCCGACGCGCGGGCGGACAGGGACGGCCTCGACCACCTCGCGCTGGCGCGTGACCGGACGCTCCGGGCCCTCGGTGGCGACAACCGGGGGCACGGTCCTCCCGGTGTCCGGGTGGCGCGCGCCCCGCTCTCGGCGGTCGTCGACGCCGTCCCCGTCACGGTCGGGGCTGCTGCGGTCGGTGCCCCGGCGCTCTGCCGCCGCAAGCTCGGCACGCTCGCGCTCTCCGACGTAGCGGTCTTCCTCGGGCCTGTCGTTGCTGTTCACGAATGTCCTCCTCGGCACGGCACCCACCAGGTGATGAGCTCGGAGCCGGATGACTCCGCAGACGCCACTACCCCGATCTCCCGGCGTGCATGCATGCCGACCGCGCCCGCATCGGTCAGACTGGGCCCACGAGCCCCGGCGGAGACGGACGAGCGACGCGAGTCGGCGACGCCGTGCGGTCAGCCGCGATCGAGACCCTGAACGAGCACTGGCTGGCCGGACGCCTCGACCCGGCGAAGCACGAGGCCCGCACGACCAGGGCCACGGCGCGGTGACCTGCGGGGATCTCGAGGCCCTCTTCACCGACCTGCCGGCCCGGCCTCTCGCGGGCTCGGCGATGTCGAACGACACCGTGTCTGCTCCCGGGTCGACGCTTGCCGAGGTCCCTTCCGGGTCAGGCGGGCACGCAGGAGCTCTTCTCCGCCGACTCGTGGATCGGACGCCGCCGCCTCGGGCGCCGCCCCGAGCGGCCGGGTCTGACGTCGTCCTCACGCGTGTGCGGAGGACCGCCCCGAGGATGCTCGTCAGAGCAGCTCCGCCAGCATGGCCGCCGCGCGGACCGCACCGTCCACCTCGACCGGCTTGTAGTGGACGACCCGCCCCAGCTCCCGGATGATCGTCGCAGCGAGGGCATCCGGGTCGGCGGCAAGGGCATAGTCCAGGAAGGTCCCTGCCCGGTAGCCCTCGAGGCGGTGTCGGACATGGAGGTTCTGTTCGAAATGGCGCCGCAGGGGGACGTAGACGAAGGGCCGACGGTTTGCGGTGAGCTCCATGCACGTCGTCAGTCCCCCCTGGACGACGGCGACGTCACACGCGGCGAGGTGGCGCACGAGGTCGGGGACATAACCCCGGACGGTGACGCCGCGCTGACGAGGCATCGAGGTGGGGTCGATCCGCGGACCCGTCACGACGAGGAATCGCAGGTCGGGCACCGCTCGTCGGACGAGGGGCACCGCGTCGAGGACCCGTCGCAGGAGCGCTTCGCCGACGCCTGAGCCACCAACCGTGACCACGCAGACCCGTTCGTCGTTCCGGTATCC